>JAKBGA010000014.1:0-11413 GCA_021833245.1 bacterium
AGGGTTGGTTCGTCTACATACGCTCCAATGGCGATATTGGAAGCTCCCGCTGTTTGGTCGTATGCGGATTGCTGGCCGACGAATACGTTGTTGTTCCCGACGTTCTGAAATCCCGCCTGTATTCCTATGCCTACGTTCCCGTTTAAGTTCGTCCCGTTCCCGTTCAACGCTCCCGCCCCTATAGCGACATTGTTGTTGCCTGTTTGGTTGGCGCTCAGCGTGCCGCCCTCATTTGTAAGGCCGCCGATAGCTATATTCTGTATGCCGGTCGTGTTGCCTGGACAAACATTATATCCGATACAGATGTTCGCCGCGCCGGTCGTGTTACTAAGTCCCGCATCGTAGCCGATAAAACCGTTTGAAAATCCGTCGGTAGTATGGTATCCCGCATCGTAGCCGAGGCCGACATTGCCGGTTCCGTACCATGTCTGTGCTCCCGTACCGCTTCCGGTAAACTGGAGAGCACCGTTGCCAAGAGCGACGTTATTGCCAGAAGATGTGGCGTTATAAAGAGCGTTCACGCCGATAGCGACGTTATTGTTGGCTATAGTGTTGTTATCAAGCGCATACGTGCCGATAGCCAAATTGCCGGAGCCATACGTGTTATTCGGAAGGGTGCTGTATCCGATTCCCGTATCGTTTATTCCGCCCGTATCTACTAAGAGCGAGAGTGCCCCAATTGCTATATTTGCTGTACTTGAAGTTGCGGCATTTAACGCGTCCGTTCCAATAGCAAGATTGTAGGTTCCGGTTATGTTGTGCTGAAGCGCGATATATCCAATGCCTACATTTGAATATCCTGTCGTATTATTCTGAACCGCCGAATCCCCGACACCCACATTGTTATTCCCCGTCGTATTCGCGTAGAGAGAATCAAAACCGACTCCGACGTTATAAGAACCCGTAGTATCTACGTCAAGAGAATTGCCACCAACAGACGTGTTATTAGTTCCAGTCACAGTACTCGGAATTGAGTTGCGCCCAAGAGCGAGCGAATGAGGCTCGGGCAGCGTGAGAAGCGGCGAAGTATTATTTTCAAGAATCGTCGTCGTCGTCGCGTTAAAAGTACCCGCAAGAGCATTTGTACCGAGGTCGGATAAACCATTTACTGAAAAAGAACGCCAGGGCGACGTGGTGCCGATGCCCACATTACCTCCGGTCGGTGCGCTCGACATGGTGCTTCCGTTGTAGACATCCGTGCCGTAGATGAGATTGCCGATATTGAGTTGTTGTGAGCCTGTGTTTGAAGGAAGGTCTACGTTAGGACCGAGAGCTATGTTGTTTGCGCCCGTCGTGAGATCGTAGCCGCTTTGGTAGCCGAGGAGAGTGTTGTAGTTGCTGCCCGTGGCGGCGTTATAGCCGGACTGATAGCCGAGGTAGACGCCGCCTTGGTTTGAGTAATTCGTGCCGTTTCCTTGTGCGGCACTAAAACCAAGAGCGACCGTAGAGGTGGCAGAAGTATTATACTGGAGCGCATTCGGACTCATTGCAAGGTTATAAACTCCCGTCGTATTGTGCTCGAGCGAATATGCTCCATTTGTCGTATTGTCCGAGCCGGTGGTGTTAAATAAAAGAGTGTCGGAACCGACACCAACGTTTGCAGATCCAGTCGTATCGTTGTAAAGCGCAGCATAGCCGATGCCCACGTTTGCGGATCCAGTAGTCATTACTGGGAGAACGCTCGCGCCAATGGCAACGTTGTTATTTGAAGCGGTCTCTGAGTTTAAGCTGCCACTTCCAATAGCCACGTTATTGTTGCCAGTGAGATTATTGGCTAAAGTATTACCGAAAGCTATATTATATCCTCCAGACGTGTCATTTCGTAGAGCGGCGTATCCGATAGCGGCATTGTATGTGCCGCTCGTATCGTTTGCGAGTGCAAAATTGCCGATCGCGGTATTGTATTGCGCGGCTCCGGAAGTCGGAATGTTCTGGAGAGCACCCTGCCCTATCGCGATCGAATAGAACGGAGACGAAGTGGCCGCCATCCACGCTGCCGCTCCCGAGGCGCCGACTGCAAGAGACTGATTCGTGGTAGAGGCGTAAAGGACGGTATTCCCCGCTTGCTTGTACCCCGAGTACTGATCGGTGTTGATGAAGCCTGCGACGTCGAGGGGATAGGAAGGAGACGCCGTTCCAATCCCCACGTTCCCAGAAGCGCGATAGACGTTGCCTGAGGAGAGGTTCCACGATCCCACCGATCCCCCGCCTACGAGCGAACCGTTCCAGTAGAGAGAGCCGCCCGTGCTGTAGAGACGATTGGTTGTCTGAGACGGAGTGACGTCGGCGAGGAATACCGGTCCGTTCACCGAAAAGACGTCGGTTGGCGACGTGGTGCCGATGCCTACGTTTCCATTTGTAAGTATGGTGATAGTTGAGGTGGCGGCGAGAATGCTGCCTGCGGTGGCGTAGAACGGAACCTGGCCGACGGTGCCGGAGGCGGTGACGCCTGAAACGGTACACGTAGGATCGGTCGGGAGACAGGCGGGATCGGTGGTTGCGCCCGGGAGATACGGCCAAGGATTAGCGGCTTGCGCCATAAATGGCAGTGCGAGGAAGAACGTACTCGCAATTGGAAGAAGCAGTCGAACCAGGGACTTTTGGTTAGTCATTTTATTATTGGATGATAGCATTATTTAATGTGCAACTATGGATGCTTATCCACATATGCACGTTTAAAGCAGTAACTACACCTTGCATGCAGAATAAATACTCATGTTAGGCTATGCCTATGCAGAAAGATAGTTTGAAAAATCCCTTACTTATTTTCCTCTTGATTGGAGCTTCGCTGCTTCTTTTTTTAGTCTTCAAGCCATTTTTCTCCCTCCTCGCACTTGCCGCTGTCTTTGCGATTCTTTTGCATCGACCATATGAATGGTTAACGAGAGTTTCAGGTGGGAAAAGAAACGCCGCCGCCGTAATAACAGTTGCTTTGATGTTTATCTTTTTTATTGCGCCCGTTTTCTTCCTTGGGACACAAATCTATCAAGAAGCACATGGTATCTTTTTGGGAATCCATGAGAATGGATCTCGGTATCTTAAAAATATACAGGAAATGATTGCAAATCCAATGCGCCAAATATTCCCGGGATTCAACTTTGACATGAATTCATATATTGGGAACGTGTTAGTCATTATCTCAAATAACCTCGAAACACTTTTGTACCAAACATTCTACGTCATATTTGAGACATTCCTGATGCTATTTGCGCTTTTCTTCTTCTTACGTGATGGGCGAGAATTACTCACCTCATTCATTGATGCAAGTCCCTTGGGAAAAGAAACGACTCGCGGAATTTTTGAAAAGATGTATCAGACAGTTACATCAGTAATGCGAGGAACACTCGTAAATGCGCTCATTCGCTGGCTTGGCATATGGATTGCGTTCTCTGTGTTCAATATTCCAAACGCGATTTTGTGGAGCAGTATTGGCGGTATCGTGGGAGCGATTCCTGGTCTCGGCACTCCCTTCGCTTTCATACCAGCAATCGTATATCTCTACCTTAAGGGCAACATATTCTCTGCAGTCGGCCTCGCGCTTTCCGGAATTATAGTTATAGTTGTCGTCGACAATATCCTTACCTCGTACTTTTTCGGGAAAGGATTTTTGATATCGCCACTTTTTGTTCTTTTTTCTCTTATTGGAGGAATCGCATTACTTGGCCCGCTCGGGTTTATCCTCGGGCCGCTCATACTTTCAGTATTCCTTTCGATTGTCCATGTGTATGGCCTTGAAAGGGCGCAGACAGAAACTGTACATGGCGTGTGGACTTAATTTGCATGGCATTTTCTCTCCTCCGTGCATCAACAGGCCGTAGAATCGTTGTGGAGTGGCGTAAACATAGAGTCCCAGTCTCTAGAATTACTATTACGCGGTGCGGGTACCGGGAATCGAACCCGGGTCTCAACCTTGGGAAGGTCGCGTTCTGCCACTAAACCATACCCGCTTTTTAAAACCAGCTCAATATTTCCTGCCACCAGGACGGTGTTGTTGTCGAAGTTGTAGTCACCGGCGGTACTACTACAATAACCTCTTCCCCGGGTCTCGCAACACCAAAAGCCGTTCGAATAGCAGCACTTTGTCCATGGTTGGTTGCAAGCGTAGCGAGGTTCTCTTTAAGCGTCGCCTTGCGCTCCTCAAGAGTCTGGTACTGCTGCTTAGCATCCTGCGCCTCTTGCACGGCCACTTCCGCTTTCCCTGAAAGGCCCCAGATTAGCGACAGGAGCCAGAGGATCATGGTCAAAGAAATCATAATCAAAACCCCCTCTCGCAACCGTTTCGTGCGCATATAGCTAGTATAGCAATAATCCTTATATCTTACCTTTGCAAATTTATTATTTTTCGGTAGAAGATTGCACCATTTTCATAAAAACCTCTTCAGGAATATTCACCTTCCCTCGCCCGTGTTCAAGAAGCTTTTTTTTTCCTCGTTTTTGTTTATCGAGAAGTTTATTTTTACGAGAGACATCTCCGCCGTAAAGGTATCCAGTAACGTCCTTGCGCATAGCGGAAAGCGTTCGCGATGCAATGATGCGCCCCTGCGCGCGCGCTTGAATCTTTGTTGTAAAGAGCTGCTTGGGCAAAATCGCATACAGCTTCTCCACCATCTTTTCTGCCTCTTCCTCAACCCGCCGACGCGCAATAACACGCGCAAAGGCAGGCACCGGTTCGTCAGCAACAAGCACATCAAGACGCACCACATCCGCCGGTCGTTCAGGGAGTATTTCATAAGAGAGTGAGGCATAACCGGAAGATATGTTTTTCAATGTGTCGAAGAACCCGCGCATGAGTTCTCGCAACGGCATTTCCACAGCCATCTCGATACGGCCGTCCTGGTGCGTCTCAGTCGCAAGCGTCTGTGCCTCATGCTCATACAGTAGTTGCACAAGTGCACTGACCGAATCTGGCGGTGTGATAATGACGACCTTTGCCCAGGGTTCTTCAATCTGCGCAATATCCCCGTGCTCGGGAAACTTTGCAGGGGTATAAACAATTTCGCGCACGCCGTCCGTCTTCGTGACCGCATAAGAAATGGTGGGAATTGTAACTATGAGTGCCAGACTAAATTCGCGTTTCAGACGTTCGGTAATGATTTCGAGATGGAGAAGCCCGAGGAAACCGCAACGGAACCCTCGACCGAGCACACCTGAGGACTCCTCTTCAAAAGAAAGAGACGAGTCAGAGAGCCGTAAGCGCTCGAGTGATTTACGCAGGAGCGGCAAGTCATCTTGACTTTCCGGATATACTGAAGCCCAAACAACCGGTCGGGGGCGCTCATAACCCGCAAGGGCGGGTAACGAACTCTTTGTCATACCTACTGTATCGCCGACTGCCACGACCCCAGGCTCTTTGATACCTGTTACGACGTAACCTATTTCGCCGGTAGAAAGAGAGTCAACCGGGGTCTCGTCTGGCATGAAGACACCCGTCGCGAGCGCAATGAACTCTTTTTTTGCGGCACGAAAAGCAAGTGATTGCCCTTTTTTAAAGACCCCGTCGAAAACACGCAAATATACGGCAATGCCGCGGTGCGTCGAATAAGAGAAATCAAAAATAAGACCGCGCGCTTCGTTCGCCACGGGTTCCCGCGGAGACGGGATTCGTTTTACAATTGCCTCAAGAAGTTCGTCGACGCCCGCACCTGTTTTCCCCGAAACGGCAAGAACTTCGCTCGGTGATACGTGTACGAGTTTTGCAAGCTCGGTAGTTATCTCACCCACGCGCGCAGCGGGAGAATCTATTTTGGAAATGACCGGAATTATGACGCATTTTTGCGCCAAAGCGGACGCAAGCGTTGTTAACGTCTGTGCCTGTATACCCTGCGTTGCGTCCACGAGGAGGAGCACCCCTTCGACTGCTCGAAGTGCGCGAGAAACTTCATATGAAAAATCTATGTGTCCGGGTGTATCAATTAAGTTAAGGATGTGATCACGATATTGCATCCGTACTGGTTGCATTTTGATGGTAATGCCGCGCTCGCGCTCAAGATCCATACGGTCAAGCACTTGATCACGCATCATACGCGCGGGGATGGTCCCCGTACGTTCAAGTAAGCGGTCAGCGAGCGTCGATTTCCCATGATCAACGTGCGCAATGATTGAGAAGTTGCGAATATATTTTGGATTCATGGTTGTAGCGGCTCTTCGACGGAGGGCGCAAGAACTTCACTGAGATGATCACTTCTTCGGTGAATAAGTCTACGCAGTGCACTTACTACGGTGCGAAACTCCTCGTTTTCAACAAGGAAAAGAGCAAGTGCTGAGGCGGCCAAACCTATGATGCCAGCGACAAGCCCTTGCGTAAAAACAGCCGCCAGTGTCGTGAGTGGCGCAATACCGCCCTCGAGCGCAAGAGTGACGTAAGCGGCCGCGCCGCCGGCTACTGCGGCGATACAGCCATCAACAAACGGCCGTAAGAGCATGCGAGTCAATCCCGGGGCAACGCTTCGAAGTGCAATCAAAGAAAGAAGCACGAGAAAGAACTGGCCAATTACTACAGAAAGTGCGAGAAGAAGGATTGTCGTCCCTTGAACGTCACCGACTCTTAAAAAATAGGCGATCGCTGTAAGAATTCCGGTATTCGGTAGAGAAAGAAAATAAAGCGCAAGAACAACCGTAAGGATAGCCCCGGCTAATTGGTAAAAGAGCGGCCGCCATGATTGGTGCGCAGCGTAAAGTGCACGTGTGAAGAGAAGCTCAAGCGCGTCCACGACGAGACCGACCATGAGGATCGCAAGCAATGCGGCCGTGAGACGCGTCGCGTTCCAATCGAACGCACCAGAACCAAGGATAACACGCACAATATGTGCGCGCAGAACTACAACAAGTCCAAGCATGACGATAGACCAGAGAATTATGTGCCGCGCACCCGTTGAGAGAATTTTTACGAATTCACCCTGTTCCTTTTTATCAAGCGCCTCGGAAAGCGCGGGGAACGCTGCGACTGCATAGGACGAGCCGATGAGCGCAAGCGGAACGGCCTCAAGATTATTTGCGAAAGTAAAAACCGACACTGATCCCGTACCGAGCCGCGATGCCAGGGCTGTCATGACAAGCAGCATGATTGAGTTCGCACTGAGAGCAAGCGAGCGTGGTATAGAATCTCTCATGACCGAATACATGCGCGCGAACGTTGGGAAACGTATACGAGGCATAACGCCTGCGTTCAAAACGACTGGAATATGCACGGCCAGATACGCAATCGCACCAATAACAACGCCGATGCCGATTCCGGGAAGGCCCCAAAGCGGATAAAGCACGACGATGCCGAGGATGATGCCGAGGTTGTAGAGAACCGGGGAGAGGGCGAAAAGTATAAAGCGCCGATGCACTTGTGTTACACTTGCGAGCACACCCGATAATCCTAATAAAATAGGTTGAAATAATAATATCCGCGCAAGTAGCACGAATTCGGCTTGATATGTCGAATTGATTAGGTCTGGGTACAAAAATGTAAGAAATTGCGGCATGAAGACCGCGAGTATTGCGCAGATAAGTCCTCCGGCACCCAGAAGAAACGTGGTGGATTCGGAAATAAGTTCCCGTGTTTTTTCCCTGTCCATTCCCGTAATACGCGGAATGATCACATAGGCGCTCACGAGCGATGAAACAAGAGCAAAGACGAGGTCTGGCACGCGAAATGCTGCGTAGTAGAGATCAAGCACTCGACCAGCGCCGAATACGTGTGCAAACGTTCGATCGCGCAAAAGTGCAAGGGCTTGTGAAGCAAGCGTTAGTGCTGCAAGAAGATATGCGGCCTGATGCAGACCGCGTACCGGCGCCGTTATGCGCTCAAAAATTCGCCGAACCATATCGTTCTATAATACGCTAAGAAATATCTGCCGCCAAAACTTACGGCTTCACTGGTGGTGCAACGGGGAGCGAAAAGAAATTCGCAGGAAATGGGTCCTTCCCCGCCTCAAGCGCCGTAAGCTGGGTTGCTATTGCTGTTGCGTTATCAGTAGAAAGAGACGCTATTGCTTGCATTTGCGTGAGTGCATCCTTCAGATCACCCTGCTTCGCGTACACTGCCGCAAGAAAATAGCGCGCATTCGCGAACTGGGGATTCGCAGTAATCGCACCATAAAACGCAGTAGCTGCGTCCGCATAATCGTTCTCCGCCGCACGCAATATGCCAACCTGGAAGAGTATGTTTGGATCGTTTGGTGTGAAGTAAGCAGCGGCAAGTGCAGTAGCGAGCGCATCCTTCACGTTACCGTCCTTGACCTCAAGCTGTGAGAGTAGGAAGATAGCGGGCGTATAATCTTGCTTAAGTGCTATGGCTGCCTTCAAATCATTCTCTGCTGCAGCTGTATCCTTATTTGCTATATCGAGTTGTGCAAGAATATATGGAATTTGTGGATCCGTTGGATCCAGCACTTGAGCTTTCCCGTATGCGATTTTCGCACTGTCATAACCAAGAGGAACCGCTTGCGCGTACAAGTTCCCAAGCACGAGCCAATTCTGATAATCGAGAGGAGCGAGTTGCGTTGCCGTCAAAGCTGCATTGATTCCTGCGGAGAGCGTTGTCTGAAATTCCTGTTGCGCAACGGCGGCTGACGTTGTCGAGGACGATGCCACAATACTTCCGAGACGCGCCGCTGCAATACCAGCCTCTATTTGATACGCGGCAGCATTTGGCGCGAATGAGATTGAGTCTTGCGCAGCTTGATCGGCTGCGTTTAGGTTACCCGCAGAAAATGCAGCACCTGCGTTTGCGAGTTGTGTCATAGCAACAGAACGTTCGACAAGCGCATACGCAGCAACTATCGACGTGAGCAGAAGAATTGTGAGTGAGAATACGATAACGAATCCGAGCCGTGGAGAGCGCGAGAAAATAACACCCCATTGCTGACTATGCGCGGCAAAACGAGTTGTTGAGATGAAAAGTCCCACAAAAACGAAAGCGAGTGTAAGAATGACTGTGTTTGGCACATCGAAGATTGCGATAGCAAACAGATAGAGCGAACCAACGAACGACAATATCGCAACGTAACGAATAAACGTATCTTCTGGTGCACGCAAGATAAGCATACGCAGACCAAGCACTATGAGGAATCCAATAAACAAGATCCATGCGAAGGCTCCTACGATACCGGTTGTTACGAGTGACGTTGGAATAAAGCCGACGCCAGTAGAGAAATCGGTATTCCAAAACACGGTCGAATTGAGCGACGCGTCACGATACTTGAGCCATTCGATGGCGAAAGTATCCGGGCCAGTACCGAAGATTGGTGCGGTAGCATAAGACTTGTGTGCGACCGAGAGTGTTGATTGCCAAGACGGTCGAACATTGAGTACATTCACATGAAACGCATTTGCAAGTGCACTGCCAAGTGTTCCGCCGATGAGAAAAAAGAGCGACACTGCAAGTACCGTGATTGGTAGCAGAATGAGCGAATGACTTCCTTCGCTCATTTCAAGTGATGTGTCACCTGTCGTCACTGCCCCATCAAGATCGGCGTCAACCGCTTGAGGTCGGCGGCGCATCACTGCTTCAACAAAAAGGCCGAGTGCCACGAGAGCAATCAATACCCAAACAACTGTGGAATTCGCGAGGGCGAGCAAAAAAAGCGAGACCGCGCCGCTAACAAGGAGACCGCGCCGCGCCCGCGCCTGTAACTCAATGAATCGGAGCGTCATGAGAACACTGACCACGCCAAGACCGAGAAAAAATGCCAGGTTGTCAAAAGAACCAAGAATCGAGAATGTGGGTGGAATTAAATTTGACGCAAATTGTCCGACGATAACAGCGCATATTTCGAGTAACGTAACGAAACCAAACACGAGAGCGCCCACACGAAGGAACAAACGATAATGCTCAGAACGCCTCAACACAAATGCAGTTAAAGTTCCAAGACTTGCTGCAATAAGTATGAAACCGAGTGTGTCCGGTTCGAAAGCCGTTCCCCAAAATGTGTTTGTAAATGATGCTCCAGAAAATACAGCTGAAAGTACGTAAGCAATTACGGGTAACCAAAGCGCGCCCACAAGCATTGATGGCGGGAAAATAATGTTGCCACGCGAAAGTCGTGCAAGAATATAAACTGCAAATGTTATAAGTGCTCCAGCAGCAAGCAAGAAAGTTTTGGTTGTCGAGAATGGCACTGCTACAGATGGGATGAACGCAAATACGCCAACGACTAGCGTCGCTATCAACGCCCATACACTAATATCCTCAGGTGAACGGCGGGTAGCTGGTTGTTGTGGTGGCATGGTTGTTTTTCGTCGGGTTTATTTCGGTAAAATGATACTAATGTCTAGTATACCTCGTTTCTGTTGCTGTCTAGATGTGCATCCACATAATCTTATTTATAATGATATAGTTTAGATAGACCGAGCTAGGCGATCGCTTGTGCAGGCGTAAGCTCTGCATGGGAGGAAAGTCCGAACATGCTTTCTATTCGCTAATTAAATGGTGAACGGAAAAATAGGTAGCGGGTAACACCCGTCGTCCGCAAGGATAGAGGTGCCTACAGAGACGCCGAAGACGAAAGTTAGAGGCTCCCCCTTCGGGGAGAGCCCCGTCGAAAGACGGGGGTGCAACGACTAAATCCTTACCCGCATGCAAGGCCGTGCCCAATAAAAAGGGAGTGCCGCTTGAGCTCATGAGCAATTGTGAGCCCAGATAAATGATCGCCCACGACAGAATTCGGCTTATCGGTTCGGTCTATATAATGCTAAAACCCACGCTCCTGCGTGGGTTTTAGCATTATCTTCCCTCTTGCTTAGCGCGTTTACTCTATCTCACAAGTTCCTCCAGCACAGGCGAGTTCTTTTTTCATTTCAGTTTCATCCTGACGTTCATATGCTATAAGCTTCGAATAGTCTACCTTGGGAAACCGAGCTATACGCTCCTCGTATTCTTTTTTCGTTATTGTCTCATAGGGTGCAAGCCGATACACATAATCGCTTCTCGGTAAAAATGAAAGCCCTCCGATAATGCTCCAATTCTTCTGAATCCAGTCGACCACACTGATCCATTCACTCGTACCGACTGAAATAGTCGCTGATGGGTTATGTTCAGTATAATTAAGCTTAACTCGTTTCCAGTACTCGAGCTGCTCGAGCGCAGTGAAATCATCCTTGAATCGCGCCTCTTTCGAGGAATCAGGTGCTTTGATCGGGAACTCTAAAACATAGGTATTTGCCGCCTCCATCGATTGTCCGACTTCCGGATAATAAGGTACGCCCTGATCTCGCATCATTTTAAAAAGTGAATCGGTTGCGCTGATACGCACACGCCGAACGTAGTATGGCGCATGACGCGGGTGAATCCCCGAAGCGCAATTAAATGTCTGGGAAACGGTTCCTGATGGTTTTACCGCAGTAACCGCCATTGATCGCTCGATGCCAAAACGTTTTGCGTACGTGTTGTTCGTCTTCACTATTATGTCGCGGAGTTTCCGCATAA
>JAKBGA010000015.1:0-11105 GCA_021833245.1 bacterium
GGTTGTCGAAGTGGGTTCGCGCAAAGATGAGTATCTCACCGCAGATAGAAACTCCATCAGACGTGAGGGGCGCGGTGATTCGAAAGGCTTGGCATAGGCCCGATAAAAAGTACTGTTGGCGGTGTGTTAGCGTTTCAAACTTACGAGGTCAAGCACCATAAGAGTATTTTAACGGATTTTTGACGATATGTTGAGGGCTCAACATAGTGGTGGGGGTCTTTTTTGAAAACGAGATAGATGAGACACTCTCACGTGTCTCATGGGTGTCTCATTCCATACGGCCAAATGCCAAGAAATGCCAATTTTTGAAGATTTGAGAAATGGGGGGAAATGCTTAAACAGCTAGTATTTATGCTGTGAATTGAAGATTTGTGACCTGTGCTCGTTCAACACTTTGGCATTTCAAATACGTCGCCTAGATCGACGACAAGCACACCGGTCATGTCCTGGACCTTACTACACCTCCATATAGTGTGTCTCAGTTTATGTTATCAATTTCTTCCATAATCCGGTCTGTTTCTACGAGCACGACGATTATTTTTTGATAATGCTCTATGTCTTCATTCGTAAGCGTGCGGCCTTTGCGGTCTTTCAGCCATTTTTGCGCTGGCTGGTAGCCGCCAATGTAGAAGTTCCAGGCACTTTCTGGCACATCATCGAAATACTGCGTCTTATTGATATATACACGACCGTCTTTGTATGTCGGTTTTTCGACAGTATCGGAGCCAGATTCCGGATACGGGATTTGATTGGGGCGGATCTTTTTAGATTCAAGTAGATGAATCTCGCGCAACTCCTTGCCGAGCGCGGTGAGAGCGATGAATTGCTTTTTATCCTTCGGATACGGCACACGCGGGAAATCTATTTTGAGAAACTCTTTGTACTTCTCTCGGTAACTCGGTGAATGCAAGATGGCGTAGATGTAATCAAAAATATCCTCCGGTGCTGTTTTGCCGACAATATTTTCTACGTCTCTGACAATTTCTTTTTTGAGATTGGGAACTTTTGTTCCATCTTCGGTATACAAAAAAAGCGGAAAGGTGTATGAGTTCCTATCGTGAGAACCAAGTTTATATTCAGTTATCCATTTTGTTACAAGAATGTGGTTGAAACTCTTGCCAGTAACTTGACGCGTTGATACTAATCCAAGATTTGGTTTAAGTAACTGAGGCATCAGTTCCATACGAGGCCAATCTAAAAAGTAGTCAGTGTAAAATATATATCTGGTATCGAAGGGTCTGTACAAGATTGTCTTTATTTTTTCTGAAATGTTTCTATCCATTTTTAATGTTTGAATAGCCGTATCAACATCCCAATCCCTTGTATTTTTTAACTCGGGAATAAAACTCCGGCCCTCTTCAATCAAAGATTGAAATCTATTTAGTAGAGACTTTTTGTCAAAATCGATTGCTATAGAATCTCGTGAAGTAACTATATTCGTCACATTCTTTTCGAACAACTCATCAAGTTTTATTCCTTTATTGTATTCTTCATCTTGCGCAAAATCTTTCGGTACAAAGAAATAGGACGGCTCCGCGTATTTGAGCGTCTCCCATTTAATGGACTTCATGTCGCCTGTATCAAGCGCCGCGAATTTGCTTTCGCGTACACCATAAAGTTCCGCGTGATGAACAGACCCGAGTCCTTGTTTCGTACCCTCTTTGCGAACAAAAATCGAAATTGCTACGCCCTGTTGTATATCAAACACATTCTCATCCTTGCCTCCCTGCGGCGTTTTCTCTTTCTTTTTTGCATTCCCGTGCAGATCGAGAACGTGTATGTCGTCGAACGTTTCAAGCATGTGTTTACGCATCTGCCGATGAGTAATACCATCAATGAACGAATTATTGGTAATCATAGCTACAACACCGCTTTTGTTCTTTTCGATGAAATGCTCCGCGAACCTAAGAAACTTAATATAGTCGTCGTCTAGATTAATCTTCTTTTCGTCGAGACCTTTCTTGTAGTCCTTGATGAGATTTTGTATCCGCTCGCCCTTATTCGACGAGCTCACGCTGTATGGAGGATTTCCCATCACAACCATGATGGGTGTTTCATTCTTGATGACCGCTGCCTCTTTTGCTTCTTCGGCAATACTCTGAGCAAAGCCGATTGAGAGCAGATCGGCTTGCGGGCTCGCTTGTTCGAGAGAATTGGTGAGATAGATGCCGAGCCGCTTATTGAAAATTGTGAATCCCGTTTGCTTGAAGGCAATGCTCAATTTCAAATGCGCGATGGTGTAAGCGGCCATCATAAGCTCAAAGCCATGGATGCGCGGCAATAGGTCGTGGTGTACATACGCGGGCCACCGACCTTTCTGTCCTTGTTCTAGGAGCCGCTCATAGATAAGGCGAATGACCGCACTGATGAAGGTGCCAGTACCGACGGCCGGATCGAGCACTTGGACTTTGTGTCGTCCGTCCGGCAGTTTCGCTGTGTCCGCCAAGCCGTCCGCAAGCCCGAAATCCGTTTTAAGCACATGATCAACTGCACGAACTATGAAACGCACGACCGGGAGCGGTGTGTAGTATGCGCCCATTTTCTTGCGGAGTTCGGCATCGTACTCTTTGAGGAAGTCCTCGTAAAAATGAATAACAGGGTCTTGTCCCTGCGTTGCGCCGTTCTTTTTGAAATACTCGTCCATCAACTCGCGGACATCAGCATGCGCGAATACAAGGCACAATTCGTCGACAATGTAGCTTAGGCGTTTGTTGAAATCTGCTCCAGCGATATGGTTGAAGAATTGGCGAAGGAATGGGTTGGACTCTGGAACAAGGTCGCGAGCTTTCGCGCGAGAGAATTCTTCGTCTGTTGCCGATTCGTCGTAGTAGCGGGCGACAAAAAGACCGTATACGAGCGTTTGCGCATACATATCGGCAAACGCCTCGGGCGTGAGATCATGCACGAGCATTTTCTTTACTGACTCATATATACGATGTAAATCGGTATCGGCTTCCGCCTTGTCCGCGAGAAAATGTCGTACGTTATCTCGAATGCGACGAGCCTTGCCGCCCATAATTTTTGCGAGTCGTGCGCCGCTTTTTATCTGTTCCGGTTTGCCAGAAAGAAAATCCCGCAATAAATCCGTGAGTGCAGCATAGTTCTCAGTTTGACCTGCGATGTGATCGTTCTCAATTCGCGCAACTACAATCGGTACTTCGTAGGGCTGTCCGTTTTGAAAGAAGCGGAACTCGAGGTAGTTGGTGAGGATGAGATTCGCGTATCCGGCAAGATACCGCTGCATCTGTTCGGTTTTCTCGATTTTCTCTAAATTCACTGTGACGTCTTTCGCCTCGGCATAACCGAGGATGAGATCGCCACGCGTAAAGGCGAAGTCGGGGGCGCCAGATTCAGAATGTTTCGGTTCGTTCAGTGGGTGCACTTTTATGCCAAGATTGGCAATAAGCGTCTCAACGGCGGAACGATATGTGTGCTCCCTCGCCTGACCCGTGGCGTACTTTTTTGCGAGTTCGGCTACATAGGCCTCGACAGGTGAAAACATGGCTAAATCATAGCATTTTTGAGAGTTTTTGAGCCTCGGTTACCAACTTCCCATATCCCAGAACCCTCTGGACTTCCGAGGGGCTTGGCGGCATTCCTTGTCCTTGCATGAACAACACAATACAAGTGCCGACGGGCTTCCCAGCTAAGACAATGCGAGTCACCGTGAAGGTTAAGTACTGCCTTTATGCCCGTAAGAGCACGGAGAGCGAGGAGCGGCAGGTGCTATCAATCGATAGCCAAATTAAGGAAATGCTCCAGCTCGCTGAGCGAGAGGGTCTTGAGATTGTCGCTATGAAGCGCGAGAGCCACTCGGCCAAGGAGACCGGACAACGACCAGTGTTCAACGAGATTCTCGAAGAGATCGGTGCAGGCAAATACAACGGGATCCTCACCTGGGCACCGGATCGCATCAGCAGGAACGCCGGAGACCTTGGCAAGATAGTCGACCTGATGGACAGAGGCACTCTTCTTGAGATACGTACGTACGGACAGAAATTCTCAAACAATCCGAATGAGAAATTCCTCCTCATGATCCTTGGAAGCCAGGCGAAGCTCGAGAATGATAATCGCGGAGTGAACGTGCGGCGCGGGTTGCGCATGCGCTGCGAAATGGGATTACGGCCTGGAAGCACTCTGACCGGGTACGGGTACCTGAACGAGCGTAGATTAGATCGCAGATGCGAAGTCATCATCGATCCAGAACGTGGGCCGGTGGTGCGTAAGGTGTTCGAGAAGGTCGGGTATGAGAAGTGGTCGGGGCCCCGACTCTACCACTGGCTCCGCTTCGAGCTGAATTTCCAAACTCAGGGCAAGAAGCCGCTCGCACTCGGCAACATGTACCGCATCCTCCAAAATCCCTTCTACTACGGCCCGTTCGAATTCCCCAAAGGCAGCGGCAACTGGTACCAGGGAAAGCACGAGCCGCTCATCACCAAGGAGCTCTTCGACAAGGTCCAGGAACGACTAAAGCGACTCAATATCCAGCGCGAGAGCCACGAGTTCGCCTTCACAAAAATCATGGCCTGCGGCAAGTGCGGCTCATGCATCAGTGCCGAAGAGAAGTATAAAGAGCGCAAGGACGGCAGCATCGCCCGGTACGTGTACTACGGCTGCGGCCGCACCAAGGACAAACTATGCAAGGGCAACACCTATCTGCGCGAAGAAGATCTTGTAGACCAGCTGCTCAAGATCATCGACCAGATAGACCTGCATGAGCTTAGCGTTCAGATGAAGTTCGAGGAGGAACTCAAGCGCCACAACAGCTTCCAGAAGACCGTGCTCGGGCTGGCCGACCCCAATGCAAAGCATGAGGAAGTCGATATCCGCACCTACGCGAAGTACATCCTCAAGAGCGGCACGATGGAGGAAAAACGCGAGTTGATGGGGTGCTTCAAATCGAAGCTCAAAATCACAAAGGGAGTAGTGACGGTCGAATAAAAGAGTCGGCTGTCTAGCGGTTCTGTGCAAACAGAAGTATGCTGGCGTCGATCATGTCCTGGAAAATCGAAGAGGTCGTAAAAATGGCAAAAGAGGTTCCTGAGGAGCGCCTCAATCAGGCAATCTCAAAAGGAGCGCTGCATCTATCGGATGAGCAGGTAGATACCGTCTCCTTCGTCTTTTGGTTCTGCTACCTCGCCGAAAAGGACCTCGAGGCGGTGATAAAGAACCCGCTCGCCCTACTCGAAAAGACAACGAGGCCAGAAGTACTCGCGGAAACAAAACGCCAAATCAACGAGCAGGTGTTCGGGACGACCAAGAATCCGTCGCTCGAGGATTGTTTAAAGGATATCCCCAATGAGGTCGCCGAGAAAATCCGCGCGACCGTGAAAGAACGATACCAGGAAAAGAGGAGTGTCGATATTGATAACCTCCCATACTTCGCCGACAAAATCAGATTGTACGAAGGCCTCTTCGGGCACAACAATGTCGCTTTGGTTCTTTGGAAGATTAATGACGTCCGAAAGGATTTAAGTCACCTACGCGTGGATGAGCTCACTTACGAAGGCAGGTCTTTCTCCTTGCGGGGTACGAAAGAAAAGGCGCTGGGTGATTACCTCACGGCGGTACGAAACCCAGACACGTCAAAGTCACCCTTCAAAGGGCTAACATAGGCACGATACAAAGTACTGCGCCCTACCGAAAGTTCGAATCTCTTTGCCCTCATCTAGACTTTACAAAATGCGTGTCGTAATGACGGCGTACTTTATGGCTAAACATGGGGCCGATAAAAAGTACTGTTGGCGGAGGCGGAGAGATTCGAACTCTCGAGACCCTTTCGGGTCTGCCGCCTTTCCAAGGCGGTGCACTAGACCACTATGCGACGCCTCCAATATCGTTGCTCGACTCTACGTCAATCTGTATTGGGAACACTATCAAAATTTAGACAGTTATGCACGCAATTATATTAATAAAGATAAGCCTACTGCGTGATAAGCCAAAATCTATAAACCGAATATTGTCCTTCTTATTTCCTTTAAAAAAGACCTGCGTAAAAATGGTTTCGTCATCCATCCTTGTGTTCCCCGTAGATGTATCCTTATATATCCTCCGCAAGAATGGAGGTTCTTCCGCCATTACTATTATGATAATGGCAAAACACTATGTATTGAGAAGAGCCTTAACGCGATCTGGAATCGGCGGGTGCGTCGAGAAAAGACGCTCAATCCAACCAGAACTGCCGCCGGATTTTGCGCCAAAAGGATCACCTATAAAAAGATGTGCGGTCGCAAGATTCGCACTTTTCAGCGGCGCTGTATAGCCGCCTATTTTTTTGAGCGCGGATGCGAGACCTTCCGGATAACGTGTGAGTAAAACACCGGAGGCGTCGGCAAGATATTCGCGCCGGCGCGAGATGGCAAGCTCGATGAGTTTTGCCGCCAACGGCGCAAGTACAATGCCGACAATGGCAAGGATCATCAGGATGATACCTCCTTCCCTTTGATTGTTGCGTCGACCGCCGCCCCAGAACGAAATACGAAGAAAGATATTTGCAGCAAGAGCAACGAAACCTGCGAGCACCACCGCAATCGTCATAAGAAGCATGTCACGATTCTTAATGTGCGAAAGTTCGTGGCCAATAACGCCTTCAAGTTCCGGGCGCGTCATCATCGAAAGAAGACCTGTTGTTACACATACGACTGCATGCTTTTCGTCGCGACCGGTTGCGAACGCATTTGGCGCTGGATCGTCAATCACATAAAGTTTTGGCATAGGTAACCCAGCGGTAATCGCGAGATTCTCGGTAACCGTGTAGAGATCAAAGAATTCCTCCCGTGTAGCAGGTCGCGCACGATTAAGAGAGAGCACGAGTTTGTCCGAAGCCCAGTAGGCGTAGAAATTTGTCGCCACGGCAATGAAAATAGCGATGTAGAGAATAAGAGAATTATTGAGGTACCATGAAATTCCGTAACCGATCGCAATGACTACGATCAAAAATCCGGCAACGAGTGCCCAGGTTCGACGAATATTTGACGCACGTTCAGCGTAAAGATTCATGTTCCGTGTACGTAAATTTTGTTACGATCTTTCTTTGCCACATACATTGCTTCATCGGCAAATTTAAGCAGTGTTCGGAAATCATTTGATTTCTTCGAAGAAACAACTCCGAGACTTGCCGTGGTTTTCAGATCTGGATATTTTTTAAACTTCAGTTTCTCAATATTTGTTCTGATCTTTTCTGCTTCTTTTGCGGCACCGTCTTCATCCGTATCCCGCAAAAACACGGCGAACTCTTCCCCTCCCCAACGAGCAACTATGTCCGATGAACGAACGGAACCTGCTAGCACCTTCGCGATCTCTCGTAGTACCTCATCGCCTGTCTCGTGACCACGAGTATCGTTTATTTCTTTGAAGTGGTCGATATCTATAAAAATAATGGAGCCTACTAAATATTCGATATTTTTACGACGTTCTACCACATCACCTCCATGAATCATTTTGAACAACCGTTCAAGTTCTTCTTCAAAAGGTTTGCGCATTTTCAATCCGGTAAGGTGATCGATGCCCTGCTGTTCTTCCAACCATCTGACATGCTCTCGAAGCAACCAGTTCTCATTATCAGAATCCTTTATTATTTCCGAGATTTCCTTAGCGCTCCCCGGGGTTCTTGCAGGACCCCGCTCTGATCCTCCGAAAGATGCCATGGAGAAGAGAGGGGGGTTAAAATTGCACTTTTACCGGTTCCGCGGCTGCAGCATCCGCGGCTGCAAGTTCGAAGAGCTCCATTGGTTTGAATTTGAAAGAACCCGCAATAATATTCCCCGGGAACGACTGTAGGGCAGTGTTGAGCGCCATCACGGTCGTATTATAGAAGCGACGTGCTGCCTGAATTTTGTCTTCCGTATCGCCAAGCTCCTGTTGTAGTTGGAGAAAATTTTCATTCGCCTTAAGCTGCGGATAATTCTCCGCAACGGCAAAGAGTGATTTCAATGTCCCCGCGAGCGCATTTTCGGCTGCAGCTTTGTCCGCAGTGCCAGTAGCACCCATTGCTCTCGTTCTCGCATCGGTCACATTCTGGAAAGTCGTCTTCTCGTGTGCAGCGTACCCTTTCACAGACTCGACAAGATTCGGAATAAGGTCGTAACGGCGCTTCAGTTGCACCGCAATATCGGCCCATGCCTCCTTCGCACGATTCGTAAGTGTGACGAAATTGTTATATGCGAATACAAGCCAAAGCACGATAATCGCAAGAATTATATATACAATGGTGGTGATAGTCATATGTCAAGTGTAACATCACGCAAAATCAACGCAAGTGAGTAAAAAAATAGATCCCGAGGGGCACGCACCACGTAAGCCAATCAACGATACCTTTTTTCCATAGTTGCTGATACATGCGGCGGTGTAAATAAAATTCTTGAAATGAAATGAAAAGCACGGCAATGGCAAGAAACACGTACATCGCGTGAGAACCGCCAAAGAATGATTCGGAAAAATATGCTGCAATGGTCAAGAAAAGTATAGCGCCAAAAAGATGAAAGAGCTGCCGATACGCATCGAGTTTGAAACCATAATGACCAGCACCGTACATACGTTCATATCGTGCGAACGTCGCGTTATATGAACGAACACCGCGCACCCATTGTCCTTGCACTTTTGTTTTGAAGGGATACAGCCGATCCGGTAGCATCACGAGAGCCTTATAGAGACCAATACGTTTTGTTGCTCGTTTCTTTCTCATACCTCTAGTGTACCGCCCGCGCAATGACCCTGACTACGCGCGGATCGAGGATGTCGGGGATAACCTTATCGGCCGTTGGTTTTTTGATGAGTGCGGCGAGTGCACGGGCAGCTCGTAATTTGTTTTCCTCAGTGATCTTTTTAACACCGTGGTCAAACGCCCCGCGGAAAATGCCTGGGAAGACGAGGGCGTTATTTATTTGGTTCGGATAATCGGAACGACCAGTTGCAACGACGGCAGCGCCTGCTTTTTTTGCTTTGTCGGGTAGGATCTCCGGGTCGGGGTTTGCCATCGCGAAGACGATTCCGCGAGGCGCCATGCTGGCGACATGTTCCATACTGAGGAGCCCCTTACCAGAAACACCAATAAATACGTCCATACCACATATCGTTTCAGCGAGATTCCCGTGCAAGCCGCGCGGATTCGTGAGCGCAGCGAGTTCGGCTTTGTGAATATTCAAATCAGTACGACCCGTATGAATTGTTCCTGCACGATCGATGAGAGTGACGTCCTTGACACCTGCTGCTAACAGCAGTTTCGCGATTGCCGTCCCTGCCGCGCCCGCACCATTTATCACGACCTTCAATTTCTTTAAGTCTTTTTTCACAACCTTTGCCGCATTGATGAGCCCTGCAAGCGTGACAATTGCTGTGCCGTGCTGATCATCGTGCATCACCGGAATATCCAGATCTTCGATAAGTTGTCGTTCTATGTTGAAACATCTTGGCGCCGAAATGTCTTCGAGATTGATACCACCGAATGCAGGAGCGATCGCTTTCACGACACGCACGATCTCGTCCGAATCTTGTGTGTCAAGCACGATAGGCCACGCGTCTATATCCGCAATCTCTTTAAAGATGTGCGCCTTCCCTTCCATTACTGGCAACGCCCCGTAGGGACCAATGTTGCCGAGGCCGAGTACCGCGGAGCCGTCGGAAATGACAGCAACGCTGTTTTTCTTCACCGACATGTTTCGCGCGTCCTTCGGATACTTGGCAAGGTGTCGGGCGACAACACTCACGCCCGGTGTGTACCACAACGAAAAGTCTTTCCTGTAGGCGAGCCTTGTGCGCACCTTCGTTCCGATACGCGCGCCCTGTTTCTTGTATACCGCCAAAATTTTCTTCGCATCCATGATGAGTCGCTAGTATACTACGAAAATGATGCTCGATGATACTCTTGAAAAACATTTCCCGCGACTGAAACCGGAACAGAGGCATGCTCTTGCAAAACTTAGGATACGAAGCATTCGTGACCTGTTGTACCATTTCCCCGCCCGTTATGAGAACGCGGGACCAACGGAGACTATAGTCAGCGCGAAGCCGGGCACCGAAGTGACACTCTATGGCACGGTACGCAAGCCCGATATACGGAAGACCTGGAAAAGTCGCCGGCCAATCGCTGAAGCGTGGCTTGAGGATGTTTCTGGAAAAATAAAAATGATGTGGTTCAGTCAGCCCTATATCGCGAAAACGCTCCATGACGGCATGGTCGTTAAGGTAAGCGGACACATTGGAGGAACGGGTACGAAGATTTATCTGGCGAATCCAGAGATCGACAAGTCGCCAGTTATACCGGAAGAAGTTCAGAATTCTATATTCAAAAACCAGGACGTTATCTTAGGAGGTGTTCGAGGTGACATCTTGATTCCTGAGCTAATCCCGATCTATCCGGAGAGCCGAGGCATCTCATCACTTTGGTTCATGCATGCAATAAGAAAAGTTTTTGAAACGAATATACATGAAAATCTCGGCGATCCGATTCCGTCAAAAATACTCACACACTACAATCTACCATCGCTCTCCGCGGCGCTCGTTTTCATCCATGCGCCACGACGACTTCAAGACGCCATGGCGGCACGTAAGCGATTCGCTTTCGAGGAAGTATTTGCGCTCCAGGTTGCGATGCAGCAGCGCCGCCGCACTCTTCTTGCAAAGTCCGCGCTCACAGTCGCCATCGATCGCGACGCGCTCGCAACCTTCATTGCATCGTTTCCTTTCCCCGCTACAAAGGCACAGATGCGCGCAATCGACGTCATTATTGCCGATTTTGAAAAAGAGCATCCGATGCTGCGCCTTCTCGAAGGGGACGTCGGGAGTGGCAAGACCGCGATTGCAGCTGCCACCGCCTATCTCGTCGCGACCTCATTGCCAAAGGGACGTATTGCCGGCACGCTTCAGGTCGCCTACCTTTGTCCGACCGAAATACTCGCGAAACAGCATTTCTCCACGTTCGTTTCTTATTTCAAGAATCATCCAATTTCAATCGGCCTCATCACCGGCAGCGAATGTCGAAGATTCCCTTCTCGCGTACGATATGAAGAATCCACAAAACTTCCGAGAACAGCATTCCAGAAGATGGTTGCGAACGGCGAAATTCCAATCGTTATCGGCACGCACGCACTCATCGAAAAGTCACTTTC
>JAKBGA010000016.1:0-10903 GCA_021833245.1 bacterium
CCCATAGCGGTTTCTTGCGAAAGCATTACTGCATCTGTACCGTCGAGAATTGCATTAGCAACATCACCGACCTCAGCGCGAGTTGGTACCGGATTCTGAATCATGGACTCGAGCATTTGAGTTGCGGTAATAACTATCTTACCAGCAGCGACACTTTTATGAATGATCTGTTTTTGCATAAGGGGTACATTTTCAGGTGATGCTTCTACTGCGAGGTCGCCGCGCGCAACCATTACACCATCAGCTTCCAAAATTATTGCGTCGATATCTGCAACCGCCTCGTTGGTTTCTATTTTTGCGATGATGGCAGGTGCATGTTTGGGTGATTGTTTATCAATGAGCGCACGAAATTTTCTCACATCGTTTGCGGAACGCACGAATGAAAGTGCGATAAAGTCAACATCTTGCGCGAGACCAAAGCTGAGATCAGCACGGTCTTTTTCAGTGACGGAATTAATTCTGCGAAATGCGCCAGGTATGTTGACGCTACGTCGGCCCTTAATATCGCCGCCTACAATGATGCGGGTTTCTACATCATGACCACGCACTGCGGTGACCTCGAGTTTTCGGCGACCGTCGTCGAGCATGATGATGTCGCCTTTCTTAACCTCCCTATAAAGATAGGGATAATTAATGAATACACGCTTCTCCGTGCCGGCACATTTTTTTGTAGTAAACGTAAATCGCGTTCCTGGCACAAGATTAATTTCGCCTTTTTCAAAATCGCCGATACGAATCTTTGGTCCCGAGAGGTCCTGCAAGATAGCAACATGCTCGTTAAGTTTTTTCGATACCGCGCGAATAGTCTTGATGTAGCGTGCATGTTCTTCGTGTGAACCATGCGAAAAATTAAGGCGAGTGACGTTTACGCCGGCCATAATGAGACTTGTGAGTGTTTTCGTGTCGCATGAGGATGGACCGATAGTCGCTACAATTTTCGTTCGTTTAAATTCCATAAGTTAATGAATGTATACCTCGTTTTTTGTAATAAATCAAAGAGCGAAACGATCACAAGGTGTGATATTTACACGAATTAACTTTGTTGCTTTTGTTGGCATCGGCTAGAATGATTTGTACTTCAATTATTAAATATGTTTAAGACGATACGTTGGATAAGTGTAGGTGTTGCCGTGCTTGTAAGCGTTTATTTTTTTTGCCTCGCCGATTTCTCCTCGCTCGCATATCGCTCGGAGACCTTTGGTGGTCATGAACGTTTCATTCCGCTCCCGACACTCAATAAGGCCGAGTATGTCGCGCGTCTCTTTGCGCTTGCGCACATGAGTACCTCAACACTCGCTGTCTCGCCGGAAACGGCATGGGATTCTACTACAACCACTACGGTGACTCGGCTTTGGCCAGTAAAAACAGTATATCCAAATGCAGGTGCTATTTTACCTTTCAAACGCATCGTTGCCTATTACGGGAATTATTTTTCCGCAAAAATGGGTGTGCTTGGAGAGTATCCAACGGATCAGATGCTTGCGATGCTTGCGAGTACAACGGCGGAATGGGCTGCTGCTGACCCGAATACGCCCGTGATACCAGCATTGGAATACATAGCTGTCGTCGCACAGGGAGATCCAGGGCCAGATCATATGTACCGTCTGCGAATGCCGGATGATCAAATCGAAAAAACGATCCAGTTAGCAAATCAGATACATGGGCTCGTCATCCTTGACGTGCAAGTCGGGCTAAGTGATTTGCAGAAAGAACTTCCATTGCTCGAGCCATATTTGGTAATGCCACAGGTTGAGCTCGCTATTGATCCAGAATTTTCTATGAAGTATGGTAATCCGCCTGACTCTGTTATCGGTACTTTTGATGCCTCTGACATAAATTATGCCGCCACTTATCTCGCAGGTATTGTAGATAAATACCACTTGCCGCCAAAGGTTCTTATCGTAGACCGTTTTACGGAGGCTATGGTCACTAATTACAAAAATATACGTCCTCTGCCAGAAGTTGAAATAGTTATGAACATGGATGGGTGGGGCTCACGAAGGAAGAAAAAGGGGACTTATAATGCGGTCATTTATCCAGAACCGGTACAATTTACAGGCATAAAACTTTTTTATAAAAATGATCTTAGACCACCTTCGCACGGCATGCTAACACCTGCTGAAATATTGAAACTTACTCCCGCGCCAATTTATATTCAATATCAATAGGAAGTTTGGATCACAAGGCGTGTCTGTGCTAATACTCTCTGCACTCTCTTTTCGCCTCAGAGAAGTCCGCCACGTTAATTAAATTATGAGAGGTGCCACAAACATTGAGTTCTTGTGAGAATTTCTCCTGGTTGCAAGTTCTGATCGTATGGTATTATTCCTCGTATATGGATACCAATAATACGGGCAATAAGTATTTCTTACCAATATCGGTTCTACTCGCCGCATTTATTATTGGAGGAGCGGTTCTCTGGAGCAATGCTCACCCGCCCACTACTACGGTTGGAACGACCGCCGGGACTGCGACGCCACCAGTGAATGTTAAGAACGTAAAAACTGACGGTGAACCGTTTATTGGCCAGGCAAATGCTCCAGTCACTATCGCTGAGTGGTCAGATTATCAATGTCCCTATTGCAAAGAGTTCGAAATTACAACACTACCGTTGATCATTCAAAATTATGTAAATGAGGGTAAGGTCAAGGTTGTTTTCAAGGATTTCCCATTTCTCGGTCCTGATTCAATGGTAGATGCTGAATATGCACGGGCCGTATGGGCGCTCTATCCAACTCAATTCGCTGCATGGCGCACTGCTCTTTATGCGACAGAACCTCAGGAAAACAGCTTGAACGCGGCAGACAATCTCACCTTCCTTGCCAAGGTAACGAACTCAGTGAGTGGTATTGATCTTACCAAAATTAAAGCCGCTGTTGCCGCAAATCAAGTCACTTATGATGCGGCAATCAGTGCTGACCGCACCGAAGCGGCGAACTTTGGTATCCAAGCAACTCCATCGTTTGTGATCGGGACACAGATGATTGCAGGTGCATATCCGTACAATACATTCCAGAACGCAATCAACACAGTGTTGAATTAGTATGAAATTGTTCTTTCATTGGCTCATTGCGACTCTTGCAATCCTGATTGCGGCGTACATTGTACCGAATGTTTCCGTAACCCTTATTGCAGCACTTATCGCTGCGATTGTTCTTGGGGCGCTCAATCTTTTCATTCGCCCTATTCTTCTCGTTCTTACGTTGCCGATAAACATTCTGACACTCGGTCTTTTCTCGCTCGTCATCAACGCGCTTCTTGTGATGCTTGCGTCCTATCTTGTCCCGGGGTTTGTCGTTGGTGGATTCTGGACAGCACTTCTCTTTGCTCTTGTCCTTATGGTGGTAAATTGGGTTTTCCATTTCTGGAGTCGTCCGTTGCACGCTTGATTCTTGACTCATTGCAAACCTCGAGCGGCATTAATTACAATTATGTTTAATGTTTTTGCGGCATCATGCAGTAAATGATTTTTAAATATGAACAATCCACATAATCCTCTTTCCGATTTTCCAGGCCTTGCTTATAATCGAACATAGACTGCCTGAAATGGAGACGTCATATGAGCACTATAAAATGGCCTGACCTGCGTTTCGGGCCGGTAAATCTGTGGACAGTGATGTCCGCAGACATGTTTTATGCCAAACCCGAAGAACAATACCGAATCGTATGGTCAGGACACAAATCCAATCGTGTTGCCATATCTCGATTACCAACACGGGCGAATGACCAATTACTCAGAAATATTCTTTCGCTCACAGTTTGTCGTTGATGACAACAAAATAAAACCGGTGGAGGTACCTCCACCGGTTTTTATATGAAAAATTCATTCATACATTCGTATGCCAACACAAGCGTACGCTATGTACATAGCATCTCATTGCTTCCACGATTTCAAATGTCACATGATCTAGACATTGAAATATCGAGGTAAAATTCTCAACTCAGAAAAAATGAAGAGCGGCTGTAGAGAATTTTCGAAACGACCTGTAAATAGAAACATTAAGAGTGTTATTGAGTCTAGCATTCAAGAAGACCGTATTTATCTCTGCCTATTTACCACGCCGATAAAATCGGTCGTATACATCATGCAAATACTGCAAGGAAAAAACTCTGTGTGGATGAAAGAAGATCAAATGCGCCCAGCGGCCTCTACGACTGACGCCTGTTCTGGGCGTGAGGATACCTCGTCTCGACCGTTTGCACCGACGAATTCATTATTTCATCGCTATATTAAATACCAATAACGAAGTCGAGCAGTCATCGCCTTTCGTTAAGTTAACCGCTCCGTTGTTTCTAGCGAGCAGACACAAACTATTGACTCCCGGGTCGATAGTTCATTTTGTCTAAGTAAATTACTTGATAGTTCGGAGATTATTAGATCGCTTGTTTGCCACGAGCGAGATTGAAGAGAATTGGGAGGAAGGAGACCACAACGATGACGAGCGAAAGAGGAAGTACATATTTCCCGCTGTTGGGGACTAGTGAGCCGAGGAAGAATCCGAGCGAAATCATTCCTGCACCCCAAAGTAAACCGCCAATAATGTTATAGGAAATAAATTTTCGATATTTCATGGAGCTTGCGCCGGCGAGAATGGGTGCGATTGTGCGCACAGCTGGCACAAAGCGAGCAAGCACAATCGCACGTCCGCCATATTTTTGATAAAACCGTTCAGTGCGCCTGAGGTATTCCTGCTTAAAGAAACGCGAATCCTTGCGCTTGAAAAGTGTGCCACCCATTTTCGAGCCAAACCAATAACCGGTCGAGTCACCGAATACTGCGGCGATAACAGTGGAAAAGACGAGTGGCCAGAAAAAGAGGAATCCCCCGGCGGATAAAAGTCCTGCCGCGAAAAGGATCGAATCGCCAGGAAAAAAAATTCCTATGAAGAGTCCGCTTTCGATGAAGATGAGAAGCGCGATACCGATATAGCCACCAGTCCTTACAATAGCGAACGGGTCGAGGTGTATACAGGCGAGTAGAAAATTCGTCATATTGGTGCAGTATACTGTAACAAATGGAATCCGTACCAAAATTGTCCACGCCTGAGGAGGAGCTTGCTTACTTGCGTGAACAGGTGCTCCGCAAAGAAGCGGAACTTACTAGGCGTGGAAGGGAACCGGGGATACTCGAGCGCTCTCATATTATTTCCGAACAGATTCACGCACATCACATAGCCCCGGAGGAAGTTTTGACACCTGGATACCGCATCAGCGAAACAATGCAAAAGAGCGAAGCAGAGGCGATACTTGCTGAGCTAAATCTTGGAGAGGACAAACAGGTGATCAAAGGTCTAGAGAGAACTATGAGAGAGAAGGGTATAAAAAACGCACTATCGGTGCTTGAGAAACTTCACGATCCACATATTACGGATGACTTCCACCGATATCTTGTACGTTACATCGCGGCGAAGCTTCCAATGCTTGGCGTCAATGAAAAGGCACCGCGTTTCCAAGCGTTGAGGATGACGCTCTACGAGGTTACGCTCCCAGAACCGAAAGGTGCGGAAACGAACCAGCATGTGAAGACGCTTAAGGAACTTATCTCCGGGATGGAGCAATTGTATGCGGGGCTTCTTTCGGTCGAGAATGCGGTGATTGGTGAACCCCGCTATTACGCGCTCGAGCTTGCCGTTCCAATGGAAGGTTCTGAACTCCAATTTTATGTGGCGGTTCCGAATGGAAAGCGCGATCTTTTCGAAAAACAACTCCTCGCTATATTTCCTGATGCGCAAGCGGTACCACAACCATTCGATTACAATATCTTTTCTTCACACGGTACTTCGATAGCTTCGATAGCAACGTTTGCAGATGATCCTGCACTACCTCTGAAAGACTATACTGATTTCGACTATGACCCAATCAACGCGATTACAAATGCATTCGCCAACATAGAATCCATGGGTGAAGGTGCCGCACTTCAGATAATTATCGAGCCCCGCGCGGAACGGCATGTGAAGCATTATGCGAAAATTCTTAAGGCTCTGCGCAAGGGTGAAAAACGTATAACAGCATTTAGTACGCCGGAAACAACACTTGGAGAACTTACTCGAGATTTTGGAAAAATTCTCTTCTCAAATAAACCCAAGGATGAACAAAAAGCAAAAGAGGCCGAAATACGTCAGATTGAAGAGAACAAGACATATATCGAGCAAGTTGAAAAAAAGATTGAAGCGCCAATTGTTGGTGCAACAATACGACTCGTCGTTTCCTCTTCCGATGAGCATAAGGCGGATCGAATACTCGGCACGATTGAGGCAGCATTCAATCAGTTCTCGAATACACGAGGGAACAGACTTGTGTTCAAACGTATTCCGCCAGCAGCACGACATGCGCAAGCGGTTCTCGACGAATTTTCATTTCGTTTACCTAGCTCCTCAGTCCTTCCGTTATCGATACGGGAACTTACGACTATTTATCATTTTCCGCCAACAGGCATCAAATCTTCGCCACATTTGAGGCAAGTACGCTTTACGCACGCACCTGCACCGCTTTTACTCCCGCAAACAGGAATGCTTCTTGGTGTTAACACGTATCGTGGGCGGGAGACACGTGTTTACCTTGACTCTGAAGATCGTCTGCGTCATCTCTACATAATTGGTCAGACCGGTACCGGTAAAACTGGGCTCATGAAATCGATGATTATCCAGGACATCGAAAACGGAGAAGGTTGCTGTTTCATAGATCCGCACGGTTCCGATATTCTAGACATCCTTGCCGCCGTACCACCTGAGCGTTATAAAGACGTTATCTATTTCGATCCCGCAGATCTTTCGCGACCATTTAGTCTCAATTTTCTTGAATATGATGTATCACGTCCCGAGCAGAAGACATTCATCGTGAATGAACTCCTGATGATCTTTCGTCGACTCTACGGCGACGTGCCGGAAAGCATGGGTCCTGCATTCGAACAGTATTTTCGCAATGCGACGCAACTTGTGATGGAGGATCCTGCGAGCGGTTCAACTATTCTCGATATCGCGCGCGTGCTCTCTAACAACGAATTTCGTCGCGAGAAACTAGCGAAAAGCATGAATCCAATTGTAAATCAGTTCTGGAACGAAATTGCGGCAAAAGCTGGTGGCGAAGCGGCGCTTGAAAATATTGTTCCGTATATCACCAACAAATTTGATGATTTTACCGCGAACGACTTTATACGCCCCATCGTTGGACAACAAGAATCATCATTCAAGTTCCGCGAAGTAATGGATACGAAGAAAATCCTTCTCATAAATCTTTCCAAGGGTCGTCTTGGTGAAAAGAACGCAAACCTTCTCGGGCTTATTATCGTCGGGAAACTTTTCATGGCAGCGCTCTCTCGCGCCGATAATCCTCGTGCACCATACCAACCTTTTTATCTATATATTGACGAGTTTCAAAACGTAACTACAGACTCCGTTCCCGGTATTCTTTCTGAAGCGCGTAAGTATAAACTCTCGCTCACGGTGGCGCATCAATTTCTCAACCAGATCGAAGAGAAAACCCGTGATGCGATTTTCGGTAATGTCGGTAATATGGTGATTTTCCGTGTAGGTGAAGAAGATGCCGAATTTTTCTCAAAACAGTTTGCGCCCGTTTTTGAGACACTCGATTTCGTTAACATAGAAAATCGCAACGCCTACGCGAAGATTCTCGTGCGTGGTGTGCCACAAAAGCCGTTTGATATGAAAACACCAAATTTACCTGCACAAAATTTGGCGCAAGTGGACGATCTTATTCATCTTTCCTCGATCACATACGGTCGCGACCGTGCTACAGTTGAAAACACGATTCGCGAGCGTTATCTCTCGTAATAGACTATGTCATTAGAAAAGATTCCACGATCGGGAAAGGGGAAATCAATACAGCCGAGCGTAATGAATCAAGCGTTTGAAAAAGCTGGAGTTGCGGGAAATAAAGAGGAGTCAGAACGAAGATTCGGTACGTCCATTGGAGAAGAGGTTTTTGAGACGATAAAAAATATTCCAAAAACAATATTAGAGCGGTCGGAGGAGATACCGATTGAACTCGCAAAAATTTATAAGAATGAAAGACCACCGAAGGATATCACGGACCTATATTTGAAACTTCCTCCGCAAAAGCGATCAAGTTATCTTCAATTGTTAACTGATAAGAGAAATGGAAAGGCATCTAGAAAACCAGTAAACAAAAAAAATAGACATCCTCGACACCAGGAAAGGGGAAAGAGGTCTCGAACCGTTCAGATGATCGCTGGGAAAGATAAATCAGACCTTGTGAACCCCTGGAGAGTTTATGGTAAGCGTCGCGAGACTGCTCAGGAAGAGTTTAAGAGAATGTATCCATCTGGACAACCGATACCATTGGATACTCTTAAAAAATATAAATTTTTGATGAATGAACAAATCAAAAGTTTCGGTTCGGGGGATGTTGATGAGCAGAAAAGAATCGCTTCAGAAATAGAATCATTCATTATCGAACAAAGGGCGAAAATAGCTGGGAACTTATCTTCTCAAGACCTTTTTAGTGGTGTTGGGGTAGTAAGGGGGCAGGTGAATAGCGACGACACAAGGAGGGCACGAATAAAAAAGCTTCGTGACGATATCGCTACGTTCGAATTGGAAATCGCACATCCAACATACCCACGCACACATGACGTTATTGAGAGGGATGCTCTCGCGGCTGAAGAAGAGTTACGAAATTTGGAATTAACATTGAGGACGGGAAGTGTCGAGAACAAAGTTCCCGCGACTGAGGACGAATTGCGAGAGCCAGATTTAGCAACTCGATCCGTCCTGGAAGAAGGGATGCTCATTGCAAACCCCGACCTTGCGCTTGATTCGAAACACGCACGAAGGACGCAAGAATACACACCGAGAGAGTGGCGCAATAAATTACGGGTACTTCTTGAAAAATTTGGCGTGAATGAGCGCGATAAGAGTCTAGAGAAATATTCAAAAAATCGTTTGGATGAATTAGATGCTGAATCAAAAAAGCTAGGAAGAGGGGAAAATATAATTCGTTCACTGGGCGAGAAATACAATAAGTTTAACTTTTTACAGAAACTCGGTATTGGTCTCACGCTTGGCGTGGGAGCGGCAGCATTTACAGGCGTCTCATTTCCCGTGGCAACCGCCTGTACATTCGGTCTTGGTGTGCAACGTGCATTCGGTATGGCGAGCATGTTCTTGAAATTTGAGAAACAACTACAAGAATCAACGGAAGGTAAGTCAGAAGGTTTTATCACGCGACGAGGATGGTATAAAGCTTTTGCTGAGAAGACGAAAAATCGGCAGAAGGAAACTGCAATACTTATGGCCGTTGGATATTCTCTCCTAATGAGTGCTGCTATTAAGGAGACAGTACAGATAGTGAACGAATCTCTCTTAGGTGAGCGGATACATGAATGGCTCGGGTATACACTTGGACACACTACTTCTGCATCAGAAGCAACCGCGCCCCTTTCTGTAACACCAGATAATGTCTCTCTTCCTACTGAAATAGTCCAACAGAATTACGTAGGAATGATGACTGGAATGCCAACTATTGACGCGTCAACCGGACATGGCTATGAGTACATGGCTAAGAAACTCTGGGAAGAATTGAACGCGAGAGGTATTAAATTGCCTGCAAATGCGAATCCACACAGTGACCTCGCAAGACTTCTTGCGGCTCACGATGATGCATCCATTAATAAAGTCGTACAGCAGATTGCTAGTGACTCAAGACATGCATTTTCCCATGCTAACGGGATGAGTGTTCGCATTGACCCAAACACACACATGATAATCGGTACAGACGGACAGATTCATTTGTCAATAGGGAAGGAAAACTTCGTTCATGCGCCAGTGAATGCCACCGTAACACCACCCTATCATGCGGTGGCATCGACTCAGATTCCATCTGTGAATGTAACCCACCATGAAAGCATGATCGCTCATTCGAGTACTCACCAGACACACGAGGTTGGATCTGTCGACAATGCCATGTCAACAGAACGAGTCGTTCACCCGCACATGACAACGGAACATATTACTCAACCAGTATCTACTGATTCAGTAGTACACGATGGTACCGGTGGTGTGGTGCATGATGGAGAAGGAAATCCGGTCTACGAAAGAAGAACTTATCATAAGGTATCCGATCGCGTATCGACCCCTGTACACGCGCAAGAAGTATTCACGAATGTCCACAACATCCATGTTAATTTGACTGAAACACATGGATACTCAAATGGTGAGGGGGTTCTTTATATCATGGGTGGCGATAAAGCCGTTATAGATACGCAGGCTCAGGATTATGCGCTAACACACCATGTGCCCGTATTCGTTGATAAATCATACAAACTTCTAGGCGTCATAAATGTTCCAAGGGTTGTCGAGTACGTTCCAACTAATAACGGGTCGTTGGAAATGGTTATCCACTCTGGTCCGTCATGGATCCCAAATCCGAAAAACTTTACGAAACGTATTTTCTAACACCTATGTTATAATGCTCTTTATGCAAGATGAACTCACTGCTCTCATCGCCGCCGATCTCGGTATTAAGGATCTCCCGGTTGCCGAGCAACAAACAATCATTGCACAGTTTGGCGAGATTGCACTCAAAGCGGCAACCTTGTCAGTGATAGGGAAACTTGCTAGTGATAAGCGCGATGAATTCACTAAACTCGCAGAAACTGGTGACGCAACAGCGCTTAAGACCTTCCTTGACCGAGAAGTCCCTGGGCATGAGAATATCACGCGAGCCGCCGTTGCCGAGGAGGTAAAACGATTTAGAGCTTTTCAAGCCACGTAGTATACTGCTACTGTACATAATAGCTATTACATATGAAACCAACTCAAACTGGAATCGCCATCACACTTGCACTTGTCGTGGTCATAATGTTTTTTGTTCTCCCAAGTCTTTCGGTTTTCGGAACACCCACCTCATCAGGTACAGCAGCTTC
>JAKBGA010000017.1:0-10669 GCA_021833245.1 bacterium
GTTCCATGTCCGCGTACCAGCGCAGTCGCAGTGTGCGCGGACGCAGTAAATTGAAGAGCGGCGCGATGAACGTCGGCAAACGACGCCATATGCCGAAAGCGTATCGTTGTAAAAACCCCAGATCGGGTTCAAATTGAACATAACTACTCAAAAGTCCTCGAGCTCGGCGGGTGTCCTCAGACAATACGAGACCAGCATAGATCATGCGGCCGTTCACGGAGCGTGGAAGATACGGACTCGTTATAGGGAGCGGCTTACGCAGAATGAGTCGCCCAGCGTAACCTTTCGGGTGATTCATGAAGCAGCGCCCCACTTGATCGTGTTCGTTGCCAAGGCCGGATGCGAGTAAGAGTCGTGGATTCTCTATCCCGCCTGTAGCGAGCACAAACTTCCGCGCCCGAACCCGTGCCGTTCTGCCATCTGACATCTGGCATACCGCGGCGACAACCTCATTGCCGTTTCCCATTTCAAGCCGCAACACAGTCCCGTTGAGAAAAAGATCAATACCGTCACGTTCGAATATGAAGCGGAGGCGTGCGAAATTATACGGTGGTCGGACAGCCACAAACAACTTCTCGCTCAAACCTCTGAATGGCCAAAAGGTCTGCGAATCTGCACATCTGAACTCGCTATAGTGGGGAAAATGATAAACACTCGTTGCCGCTAAATAAGGACATAGGTCTGTTGCAGTTAACGGCCAACCATCGCTCCACGAGCGGGGTTCGTAATCGATATCATCGAGTGGCGCTGAAAGCCCCCCCCAGACTGTCCCAGCACCGCCAAGGACACGCTCACGAGTTTCCGACTTTATTGGGAGGCCTTGCTCAAGACTCAAGACCTCCTTGAGCGCATTCGCAGAAGTGGAGCGTCTCTCACCGCCGCTCTCGAGTACGCATATACGAAGACCAGTATATGCAAGTTCGGATGCTATCACGAGCCCGGCAGGTCCAGCGCCGACGATGCACAAGTCATACTCATCCTCATCGCGCGAAAGATTTGAAACCATGATACATAATTTATGTTAACACGGATTATACATATAGCGCTTTTGTGCAGGAGTAATTGCGAACCGAGATTGAGGCCTCGGAATCTAAAAACTGCGCTGTGACCATTGTGCGCCCAGCAGGGATCGAACCTGCGACCTTCTCCTTAAAAGGGAGCTGCTCTACCAGCTGAGCTATGGGCGCAACTTTTATAACGTACCCCTTTTCAACACTTTTTTCTAGTAGCTGAACGCATCAACTGTTTTACCGGTTGCATCAAGAAGTTTTACGACCTCGTTCTTGGTGCGCCACATTGAGTTTGTTCGACCGAGATATATACGCCAGGTATTACCCTCGAAATCAGCATCGTTCTGATGTGCCTCGACACAACCATTATAATTCAAATATTTTATCAAGAAACTTTGACAGGTACCAGAAACATTTGTAGGTGGTGTAAGGGAAACTTGGCAACGTGAAAGTGTATTCACATAATCGATGCATGCAGAGTCACGAATATATCCAGCGCCATAGAAAGAGGAAAGTTCATTCGAAGGTATGGGGCAATTCTGCGGCAAAGGGGGCGAAAAGTTTTGAAAGGTACTGAAATAACCAATACATTTGTTATCTCGAAATGACGCTCCGATAGGGGATTGGCCGGAAATGACAAGCGCTCGTTCGCCAGGGACAAGCACGATATCCTGTGCCGCGTTGACAATACCCGAGACAGGAACTTCCGTTCCTTTAGGAATAATGGAAGCATTGCCCGTTGCATCGCTTTCGAGCGCCCAGCCGGTAAGGTCTACCGGTACATCGGCGTTTTGCGAGACATCTATCTCAATATACTCATCGTCTGGATTTTGCGAATCGGCACCGGAGACATAATGATTCATCGTAACAATACCTCGGTAAGGTGAGGGTTCTCCAAAAACACTGCCACTCGGAAGAAGTGGTAATGGTGTCTCCAAACCATTACTCGAAACACTCTCGCCGTTTGATGAGCCTGGCAGTGAGACATTTGTGCTACCTATGGTAAACGGCGCCCGCGGAAATGAGAGATAGGTTCCCCCACCCAGTACTCCAGGTTCTGGAAGTGTCGGGCCAGTGAATGCGATAGGGTGCAGTGGACCGCCAGTCGCAATCCATATAAGAAATATAAAGGCGAAAACACCTATAAAAAACCATGCATCATGGAACTCCATGGAAGAATACTATCAAATTTTTTCAAGAAGTTGCGTAAGTTCTTCACGAACGACCTGCGCATCACTCCATGGAATTTTTTCCCCATTCGCACCCATGATGAAAGGATCGGTACCCTTACCAGAGATAAGAACGGCGTCGCCCTTGCGTGCATTTGCGAGTGCATGTCGAATGGCAACACGTCGATCCAGAATGATTTTTGGTGTGCGTTGCATATCGCGCGCCATCGCGTTGACAATGGCGTATGGATCCTCATCGTATGGATCCTCGTTTGTTAGAATGACTTCAGCGCATGCCTCATCTGCGATGCGGCCCATCAATGGGCGTTTCCATGTATCGCGACCGCCGCCGGTATTTCCAAGGACACAAATTTTTCGTTGATGGGGGAATGTACTGTACAACGCGCGGAGCGAATCTGGCGTATGTGCATAGTCGACTATGACGATGAAATTTTGGCCAGCTTCAATTCGTTCCACCCGTCCGTGTATGATAGGAAGTGTTGCGAGTGCGATTGATGCCGTTGTGAGCGGAATGTCTAAGGCCTCGGCTATTTTTAGAGCGGCGAGCGCATTTATTGCATTAAAACTACCCGGTAATGGAAGAGAGAATTGCGTATGTGCATACTCAAAATTGACACTGTGATCATCTCCAGAAAGCTTAGTAATCTCTTTTACACTGAATCCTATTGACCTTGAAACATGCTCCGAGAGAAACGCGCGGCTTTCTGGGATGTCCTCATTGGCTACCAGTATTCGTGTCTGCTTGGGTGAATGAACGAGCGTGCTAACAATCGCGCGTTTGGCCGCGACATAATTTTCAAACGAACCATGACTCTCAATGTGTTCAGGTTGTATATTTGTTACAATAAGGGCATTAAGTTCAAGGAACCAATGTCGGTATTGAAGAACGCTCTCGGAGGTCACCTCGATAATCAGGTGTGTACATCCAGCGTTGAGTGCCTTGCGCATGAATGCTTGCGCAAAACCACGTCCTTGAAGCGTCATTTTATAACGATTCGGTTCAGAATAATCCTCTATCGCGAATTGGATCGTAGAAATGAGCGCAGTTTTATAACCAGCCTTGCGTAGAATTGAGAAGAGCATCTCAGCAGTTGTTGATTTTCCTTTCGTTCCTGTGATGCCTATAACTGTGAGTTTCCGCGCGGGGAAACCATACGCAAGCGCCATAAAAAAAACAAGTGCACGATGATACAAAGGTCGGAACGGGCGTACGACAGATTCTGGAATTAGTCTTTTTAAAACGCATACAATGTTGTTAACGAACTCGTACATATTTGAATAGGTCAGTGGCCTGAGGAGAGTGCTGCCTTCAATCGCATATCTTTCCCGACCGCGCTATCGGGTATGGTTTGGAGTGCCTTACGTGCTTCACGCTCAGAGTAGCCAAGCGCAACAAGTGTGTCAAAGATCTCGCCGTCAGCATTATCGTGTGTGCGTTGACCGATCTTGTCGGCAAGTTCGGCAAGCATTTTTTCCGCACTTTTTTTGCCAAGCCCGACAATTTTTGTGAGATACGCAAGATCACGTGTTCCAATGGCTCCTTCAAGCGCGTTACGCGATGCTCGACGGAGTACATTTTGCGCTGTTTTAGGGCCTATGCCGGAGACCGAGAGTATTAATTCAAAGAAATCACGATCGGCTTCGTCAAGGAAGCCATAAAGCTCGAGACCATCTTGTTTGAGCACGAGATGTGTCATAAGACAGATCTCATTTCCGACCAGAGATGCTTGCGGCGTGTTCATGCGTACTTCGACACCGAATCCCATGACCTCAATTACGACACTTGCTGTTTCAACCGAAAGTACTTTCCCGCGAATTCTCCGAATCATCGTATATATGGTACTACCATTTGCCATAGAACGGGAGGTAGCGTATATATAATAGATATATGGCTATTACCAGGTCAGCAAAAAAGGCAATTCGTTCTTCGGCACGAAAACATGTTTTTAATTTGAGACGCAAGGATGCATTACGCGATACGACAAAATCGCTCTTAAAGGCAATTGCTGCAAAGAATATTGTCGAAGCCGACAAGCTTCTTCCAGCAGCCTATGCTGTTATCGATAAGGCTCGCAAACGGGGTGTTATTAAAAGTAATACTGCCAATCGTAAAAAATCGCGTCTCGCTGCAGCAATACAGAAAGCGCGAGTATAAATTTGTGCTTCCGGCTGGAATCGAACCAGCATCACCTCCTTCGGAGGGAGATATCCTATCCATTGAACGACGGAAGCTAAGAGAAAATTCCCCTATTTAGGGTTATACACCACCCCGAAAGGATAAGCGAGATTTATATTACAGCAATCTCACCACGCCGTATTTACACGCTAGGATTTTAAGCGTACCGCAGTACTATTGCTAGGGATTAGGTAGGGTAATATTCCTAGTCCGGGAGGGAGTATGATTTGAAAGGATTAAGTATGAAATTAATGCTGAACTCATCCTAGGAGGTATGTATGGGAGAGTCGAAGTGTTTCATATGTTCTGTTATTTTTACCCATTCCCCATATGCTCATTTTCATGAAGGGGAAATCTGTAGCAAGGAATGCTATAGGCAATATATTAAAGTTCGGCGTGAGCATTCCGCACAAATTCTTGAAAGATCACGGCAATCCTTGAAACTGCAATCTGGCAGTAATGAAAAAGAAAAACAGCTTGACTGAGTCAAAAAGGCCCGTTGTGTACCACGGGCCTTCACTATTTGAATAGTGATGAATTTAGCAATAACTCAAGGTTTTTATTAAACTAGTATTCTGCATTTAAACAAGCAAGTACATAAAAGCGCATCTCATCGTATACTGTCATTATGTTGAACTATCTGAATGATGGGTATCAATCCTGGCGAGCACTAATCAAATTTGTCGTTTATTTTTTCTCCCTGGAACTTCTTTTCAAGACGCTTTTCTCTGGTTGGCATCGAGATTCCTCTGAAGAGTACGAGTGGTGGCAACGGCTTATTCTTAATGCCGCTTTTATTATCATCGGCCTCATCATTCGTCTCATCGTTATTTTAATTGGTCTTGTGGCAATGGTATTCGTGCTCATTCTCGCACCTGTTTTATTAATCGTTCCTGTGCGCCTTTCTTACGAACATCTTGTAAAAATAGGTTCAATTGGTAAATCATGGGCTTATGGGTCATCACCAACACTGCACCGATATGGTATTGCCCTATACAAGGGTCGTGACACCAAGCTTTATGGACGTGAAGGAATAATGGCACTTATTATACAGGCCCTCTCACGAGAAGAGAGGGATAACGTACTTCTCATTGGTGAACCCGGTATTGGCAAAGAGACTCTACTTACGCAATTCGCGAAGAACGTATATCGCGGACTTGTGCCACCGAAACTTGAAAATCGGGAAGTGATAGAGGTGCCAGTTGCCGATATTCCGATCAATAGATTGAAACAAATGTTCGCTGAAGCGCGTCAAGCTGGCAATATAATTGTCGTCATTCATGAACCCGAGAAATATCAAGGCATGTTAGACGAGCTCGTGCCGCTCCTGCAAGCTGCAGAACTTCAAGTAATTGCAATAACCTCTTTCGAGGGATACGTTGGATTTTGGAAGGATCGCACCGATATTCTCCGCTATTTCGAGCGTATCGATATTACGCCACTCTCGTCCGAAATGACACTGGAATTCCTCAATGACTACATACATAAACGATATCCATCCGTCCATTTCGAAAAAGATGTTTTCAAAGAAATTGTTCGTCGCACCGATGAACTTATCCAGACAAAAACTCAACCAGAAAAATCTATCGATCTACTTGAGGAGCTGGTTGTTGGCACAACGGTTGTCACTGTTGCGGATGTGGATCGTATGCTCTCGCAAAAGACCGGTGTGCCACTCGGTGCGCTCGAGCGTGATGAAAAAGAAGCTCTCCTCACGCTTGAGGATACGCTCCAGACAGAGATCGTTGGGCAAGGGGAGGCGGTGCGTGCAATCGCTTCAGCGCTTCGTCGGGCGCGTACTGGTGTCGCGAGCAAGCGGAAACCAATCGGGTCACTCCTATTCCTTGGGCCGACGGGGAGCGGAAAGACATACACAGCACAAATGCTCGCGCGCCATTACTTTGGTGGAGATGGTGTCATGGTGCGATTTGATATGTCCGAATTCGCACTTCCAGCGAGCGAATTTACATTCATCAATCGCCTCGCCCTTTCTATAGAGGAAAACCCCTTTTGTCTCTTGTTTCTCGATGAACTTGAAAAGGCTGATCACATAATATGGAATGCTCTGCTTCAAGTGCTTGACGAGGGACGTCTTACCACCAGTGTTGGTCGAACCGTTTCATTCAAGAACGCAATCATTATTGCAACCTCGAATGCCGGTACGGCGCTTATCGAAGCGCATCCAGAGATAACCAAAGACACGCTCATGCAGTTCCTAATTGGAGAACGACTCTTTAGTCCCGAATTCTTGAACCGTTTTGATGACATCATTCTTTTTCACCCACTCTCCGTAGAAGATGCCCATATCATCACGCGTTTATTGCTCAGTGACCTAAATAGACGACTTTTAACTGAACGTGGTGTGATGATTGAGATCACTGATTCTCTGGTTCAGAATCTTGTTGCAAAAGGATTTGATCAAAAAAACGGAGCCCGCGCATTACGGCGTGCTATCCAAGACAGCGTGGAAAATGCGGTTGCCGATGCAATATTGCGTGGACAAGCGATTTCGGGCACCTGTCTCATTTTAGACTAATCTCCCACCTTAGGATGAAGTACACTTCTTCATTTCTTTCCCTCCGGGAGAGTCGGCAGTGTATATAGACGCACATGCGGCCGCAAACTTGCGGTATGCAAAAGGCTTTGCCGAAGTATTTGCACCGGTACAACGACGAGTGTACGCACGTGGGTATTAAGTATAAAACTCCATCAGAGATGGTTCCAAGTCATCGAGTTCTTTTGTTGGATAAGTCCACCAACGAAACCAAGGGTGCTATAATGTCGCTTGTGAAACTGCAAAGAGCTTATAATTTTCAATTTTAGAATCTTTTAAAAATTACTTACTTAAAATATGAGTATTACCCCAATTCTCATCTTGATATTGGTTCTCATCGGCTATTTTGCGATTTCAGCCGCGCATCGTCCAAAAGAAATCACGTAACGAGCCTGTGGGCATCGAAACTGCCTGGCTTTGGATAATTGCCGCAATTGCGATATGGCTCGTACTTATGCAAATTGCACCATTCCTGTAATCTTTATCGCGTACCTATTTTACAGAGCGCTAATATTAATTTAGAAAGAAAATTTCTGTCTGGGGACAACCAATTTTCTGACAATTTATTCTGCTACCATCTGTTTTAATGGTCAGCCAGCAACTCCCTTACTATAGGCTGACAGCAATTTGCTGCCGGAATTTCAAAAAACAATGACTACTCCCGACCAGACCAGCAATGGTCAGATACTTGCTCCGATCAGTCAGCTTTTTTCAGATTCTTTTGCGCTCTATAAAGAACGTTTTCTGACCCTCACCATACTATTTTCCATTCCCTATCTCTTTTTTGGATCGGGGGTGTTGCTTGTCGCGAGTGGAGTGGCGTTGGGTGTTTTTATTATTATTTTAAGTTTCTTACTTTTCACTCCTGCTAGTATTAGCGTCATCTCTGCTCTCTTCAGAAGAACAGGAGTCGCGCAGTCGCTTCGTGTCGGTTTCTCCTTATTTTTCCCCGCGCTTTGGGTGTCGATTCTCATATTTTTCATTCTCATTGGCGGCTACACGATGCTTATCGTTCCGGGTATCCTTATGTCTCTTTGGTTTTTGTTTAGTTCCTTTGCGCTGGTTATCGAAGGGAAACGCGGACTGAACGCGCTCCTCCGGAGTCGTGAGTATGTGCGGGGCCATTTGGGGGCTATTTGTGTAAGATTTTTCATAATCTTTTTTATTTCTTTCGCGGCTCACCTAGCGATCTACTGGCTATCTGGGTTGCAAATAACGACTGCGATGATTATGACAACTGTCACAATGATCACCGGCGTTCCATTATCAACAGGTATCTATATGGTGATTAACACGATCATCGCGATTTTTATTGGCCCATTTACAATTGTCTATCTTTATAAAATCTATCAAAATCTGACGGCTCTGAAGCCGGAGCTGGCACTTGTCGCGAGTCAGCCAGCGCACGACCGAGAAGTTTTCACCACGATTAGTTTCATTGCAGGGCTGGTTGTTTTATGGTTGTTAATCGATTTCGTAATAGGTTTTGGTGAAGCTTTTCATTAAAACCAATTAAGCTCTCACCCATGATTACTAAGGAACTCATAGATTACATCAATACTGCTAGGGCGGCGGGGATGACCCCAATTGATATGAAGGCAACCTTGCAAGCAAATGGTTGGATAGACACTGATATAGACGAAGGTCTTGCCGCTGCAGGACTTAATGATTTGACAGCAACTCAGCCAAACAGCAATTCTGCGAATATGACACCTGCACGCGATGCTCAAGTAAAGAGGAATTCTAATCCGCACTCGCACAAAATATTGATAATTGGGGTAAGCATTGCGCTTCTCATCGCTATCAGTGCCATTGCTGCCGGGTTAATAGTGGCATTTCCATTTTTTAGTGCCCATACAGCAAATTCTTCCGGAGTTCTGGCCACTAGTACCCCGGCGACAGCGACATCCACCACCACCTTCTCCACTCCTGTTACGAGCACCTCCTCAAACCCAGTTTCAAATAATACGAAGTTTTCTTCATCAGCGCCAATAACTAGCCCAAAGGAAGCTTACCTCGTAATTAAAGCTGCTGAAGAACAAGTCAAAACGTATAGCGATGCACAGGCGTTCATCCTGAAGTATTATGCTAACGGCACGACTACACTAGCCGAAATGCAAAAGAACATGTCTGTCATGCCAGCGCCTCAACAGTTTGAGATGAAGGGTATTACGGTAGATAAGTTTAGTCTCGCACCAGCTATAAGTGATTTTGCATCAATAACTGAATCAGTGAAGGGAAATACAGCCACCCTAACTATTACAACCACAAAAACCATCGGAGAGACCGTAATTACAGGAGAGACTGGAATGATATCGATGGTGCTTGAAGGAAATCAATGGAAACTAATTAATGAATCTTGGTATAATGGGTCTCCACAAAGGCCAGAAATGGACTTTGATGTGGTATTCACTAAGAATGAAATCAGCTCTCTTTTGCTAACCGATCCTCTTGGTAGAAAGGTGGTGCTCGATATAAACAAAAACAATCCGTATTATGTTATGGATACTCAGTATTATGAAGGTCTATGTTCAGCAGAAGACACGGAAGGCGACATAGGTTGTGACATCACCTTCACTAAAAGCGCTATTTTTAATTCGAAAGGAGTTGCCGTCACTCAACCCGTGGGAACGTACACGCTTACTGTTAATGGGGAGGGTATTTACACTCTCGAAATATTCGCTTATGCGAAAGATGGAAGCGAGGAGCCAACTTTTATTCAGTATGAGACAGCGATAAGCGGCGTAAGTAGCACATTCCATATCACGTTCTCTGAATCTCCTGGCTCAGCACCGATAGTTGTAAAATTATAAGATTCATTACTTGTTGAAAACCTAAGAATTGAGGAACACAACCACGCACGCAAAGTTATACAAGAATCTTTCCACATTCTATACCTACTTGTCGATGCTTCTCAGCCAATTGAATTAGCACTAATGGTGCTCTCGAGAGGAATCGAACCTCTATTGCTAGCTCCGCAAGCTAGTGTCCTATCCGTTGAACGACGAGAGCAATTAATGAATATATATCAGAATCCGAGCCATGTCGCCACCAGATCGGTGAATGTGTGTGGATGCTCGCCTTCATCTACATGTTGTAGAAAATAGGTATAGACTGCATCCACGTCAACACCCTCAAGCGGAATCACGAGATGTGGCCAGAGCCAACTTTCAGTTTTGATGGAAATAATTGAAGGGAGTTTACCTTCAATATCCTCAAGAACTGAAAAAGAAGTCATTCGTTCAAACGGGTGAAGTTCTTCGCCAATAAGGAGCCCTTTTTCAGTGAGGCGGAATCGATGGAGAGGTGGGTATTTTGCGGCATGAAGCGCGAGTGCAATGGCCGCAACAATGACAAGAACTGCGAGAAGGTAATCGCCGAAGAGTATCGCTGCTATCGTGCCAGCGACAGCAATAATACCGAGCGCCCAGTACCAATCAGCACTTCGTGGATTATGATCATACTCCCTCCCCTGCCATTCTAAAAGAGTAGTGTGTGGCATAAAATAAATTATAGCATCGGAAATCAATGAAATCTGCATTCTCGAGTTGAGAGTGTAGAAATTATGAGTCCATACTATGATTCACAATATCTTCTGATCCGCCATCCGTGATAGTATACGCAATACGTGATACGTAAAGAGAAAAAATACGGACTCGAAGGACGGGCATATATCGCTACTCGGTCCATGTTGAGAATGTTTCGTTCGAAACCCGTTGAACGGCAATCAAAAAGATCT
>JAKBGA010000018.1:0-9849 GCA_021833245.1 bacterium
GGTTCGCCCCCTTCAACAATCGCCATCGCGGAATTCGTGGTGCCCAAATCGATGCCAAGAATTTTTGCCATATTTTAAAAGTTAGAAATTTATTTTACGCCTCTTGTTTCTCGCTTGCAAAGTGTCCGACACGAACTTTTGCGGGACGAACAACGGAATCACCAATCCGCCACCCTTTTTCGAGCACGGCTGTGACGGTGTCATCCATTTGGATAGAATCAATCACATCCTGCCCAAGTGCATCGTGCAATGCCGGATTAAAGTGTTCTCCGACGACACCAAGTGCGGTTAGACCAAGTACGGCGAAAGCGTTTTCAAGCTGTCGGGCGATGGCTAAAAACCCTTCAGGGATTTCGCCATGCTCTTTAGAGCGCTCTAAGGCGTCAAAAGCTGGCAGCAAAGTACTCACAGCTTTCACGAGCCCACGTGTTTCTGACATTTTTGCCTCTTCTTCAAATCGTTTGAGTGCATTCACGTAATCTGCTTTCGCCCGCTGCCAGCCATTCATGTATTCTTGTTTTTCCTTTCGGCATATGTTTAACGCGTCGCGCAGCTTAACGATTTTATTTTCTGTTTTGTTCTCTGCTTCGACGTCTTCGGTCTCAAATTCAAGGTCATCCTGTTCATCCATACTTTACTATTATGCCTGAAACAATATATGGCGTCAAAAGGTAGCTAAACTAAAGAAGAAAGAGCGGGTGTTGAACTTAACGCTTACTCCACTGTGGTGCCTTACGTGCTTTTTTAAGTCCCGGCTTCTTGCGCTCCTTAGCCCGCGGATCACGTCGCAGAAATTTTGCAGCCTTGAGGACTGTGCGTGTATTCGGCTCTGCCTTCGTAATCGCACGGCTGATTGCGTGACGAACGGCATCAGCTTGTGCCGCAATACCGCCGCCTGAGACATGCGCAACGACCACATAATGCTCAGCGCTCTGGGCAGTTGCGAGTGCTTCTTCGGCAATTTTAGCGCGCTCATTCGTTTTGAAATATTCCTTTGCGCTTTTGCCGTTGATCGTCACGCTTCCTTTCGTGGCTTTTGTCATACGTACACTCGCGATAGCGGTTTTGCGACGTCCAACTGCGGTAATGAAGGTTGTTGTGCTCATACTATTACGCATTTACAATCAGATTTTTCATGCGCGGCATACGCAGTTTGTTGCGCGGAATCATACCATCGACCGTCTTTCTGACGACCTCTGCGATGCCTTTCTTCTCAATCATTTCGTCCATACGCATCTCGCGCTGACCTCCTGGATAGCCCGTGTAGCGAAAATACACCTTGCCCTTTATTCGACGTGCAGGGAGATGCAGCTTGCTCGCATTTTGAATGACAACGTGTACGGGTAACGCCTGATTTTTGCTGAAATGCACGGAACGTTTTCCAAGAAGTGCGTGGGCAGCTTCGCTCGCTACACGCCCAATGGTGCGATCGGTCGCATCAATTGTGTAGGTTGTTGATTCCAGTTTTATGTTGAGGGTCATGACTTTGTACTTTTACTAGACAAAAGCAATATAAGCAAGTTTCCGCGCATCGTTTGTACCACGCTCGGTACGTTTTACAATGCGCGTATAACCACCTGCGCGCGTCGCGTATCGTGGAGCAATCGAGTCAAAAAGTTTCTTTACAACAACGTCATCACCAATGTGTGTTTTTGTGAGGCGTCGACTTGCAAGAGTATTTTTTTTTGCATACGTCACGAGCCGTTCGACAAACGGACGAAGTGCCTTGGCTTTTGCCTCCGTTGTAGAAATACGTTCATGAATGACGAGTGAGCGTGCAAGTGAACGCAAAAGCGCTTTGCGCTGATTAGTCGGACGACCGAAAGTTCGTGCTTTTTTAGTGTACGCCATAGATTAGATTATCACTCACCTTTGAGTGTGAGGCCGAAACCAGCAAGCGCGTGTGCAATTTCCTCAACAGCCTTTTCTCCGATGCCATCAATTTCCTTAAGAGCACTCGCTGTCTTCCGTGCAAGACCAGCAGCACTCTTAATGCCAGCACCCTCCAAAGCCGACACAACGCGCGCAGGAAGATCGAGATCGATGATCTTTACTTTTGTTGCTCCTGCGCCCGGTAGGGTCTCGTTAGCTTCTACGGAAGAAATCGATCTGTTGTTATTTATTGAACCGTTTTCTTGGAAACCAATGACCGCTTTTAATTGGTGAATCATGGTTTCAATTGATTGCTCAAGTGCCTCGCGTGGCGCGATTGTGCCGTTAGTTTCGACAAGAACACGCAAACGATTAAAGTCGGTGCGATTACCGACGCGCATGTTTTCCACCTCATAATTCACGCGGCGGATGGGTGTGAAAGTTGCGTCAAGCGCAATGACACCAATATCGACCTTGTCGCGAGTAAGTACCTCGCGCGGCACATACCCAAGCCCGCGTTCAATCGTCGCTTCAAGCTCGAGTGACGCCTTTCCTGAAAGGTTTGCAATATGCTGTTCCGGATTTTTTATTTCCACCTGACTGGGGAGAGTGAAGTTTTTCGCGGTAATTTCGGTAGTCCCTTTTGCCGAAAGTGATATAGTTTGCGGCTCATCTCCATGAAGGACAAAGTGTACGCGCTTGAGATTCAATAACATTTCCATAACGGTTTCGCGTACACCGTCGATAGTGGCAAATTCGTGAGGAACCCCCTCGATTTTCACTTGCGTGATAGCTGCTCCTGGAAGGGAGGAAAGAATGATGCGGCGAAGCGAATTGCCAAGTGTATGACCATAACCTGGATATAGCGAATCAATCTCATAAACACCTTGTGTATCCTCTTCAGAAACGATACGAGGTTTGCTCGGAAGTGTGATGTGGTATTCCATAACGCAATCGTAATTACCCGTTAATTAATAACTGTGAACGCGAATAAATATTATCTCGTGTAGAACGAGAGCACGGCTGTAAGATCGCCCGCAGTGTCCGCGGACGACACAATCGGCCGCCCGAGAACGCTGCCCTCCATCGTTTTTGGATTCCATGAAAGCCAGGATGGGAGCGGGCGTTCCATGAAACGCTCGCTAAAACCAACCAAAACACCATGCCCTTTCGAACCTTCGCGCACACCAATATGGTCGCCGACCGATAGTGCGTATGAAGGAACACGAGTTTTCTTTCCTTCGATTTGCACGTGGCCATGCGCGACCATCTGACGAGCGGCGCGTCTTGTGGGCGCAAGACCGAGCCGCCACACAACATTATCGAGACGGAGTTCAAGAAGTTCGTGAAGGCGGTCAGTTGGCTTTGCACTATGTACTGCGAGCGCCTTACGCACGTAGTTGCGAAACTGACGCTCTTGCAAGCCATACGTAACGCGCACTTTCTGCTTTTCAAGCATTTGCTTACCATATTCGCTCTGGCGGCCACGACTGTGACGTTTGTTTTTCGCGCTACGATCGGCGGATAGCGCAAACTTTTGCGTTTGTGCCTTCTCAAAGACGGATGCGCCGAGGCGTTTTGCTATTTTATAGCGTGGACCGGTTTTCATATGTCTATTATATAGATATTACACACGGCGAGGTTTAGGCGGACGCGGACCATTGTGTGGTATCGGCGTTACGTCTTTGATTAAACGAATCTGGATTCCCTTACCTGAAAAGGCACGCAGTACAGATTCTCGACCGGCACCAACTCCACGAATAATAACGGATGCCTCTTTAAGACCGATCATCATACCTTTTTCGCCGAGAAATTCTCCAATCTTTGCCGCAGCATAAGGTGTCGACTTTCTCGCACCAGAAAAACCAAGTGCACCCGCACTTGAAGAAACGATGGCATTCCCTTTTTCGTCAGTAAGCAAAGCTTTGGTGTTGTTAAACGTCGCTTCAATATGAAGAATACCCTTCTCGAGATGTCGCTTAGTAACTTTTGAGAGGGCACGCTCTTTACGCCCCTGATCAAGGCCTTTGCTGCTCTTCTTGATGATGCGTTTTTTTCCCATGATAAATTATGTTTTTTCAAGCGTTCGACGGCCAGAGGTCATCGTCTTGCGAACGTTTCCACGCCGCGTACGTGAATTAGTTTTAGTGCGCTGTCCGCGTACCGGTAACCCGCGCGCATGTCGTTCGCCGCGTGCACAACGGATATCCTTGAGCCGTTTGATATTTTGCCCAATTTCACGTCGCAATTCACCTTCGATAGTGAAAGACTCTGCGAGAGAGCGTATTTTCTGTTCTTCATCATTCGTGAGCTCACTTCCTTTTTTAGTTGCAGTAATACCGGCCGTATTAAGAATCTCATGCGCACGAGTCATGCCGATACCGAAAATGAGCGGCAACGAATAGGCAAGTTGTTTATCATCGGGAATAGTAACGCCAGCGATACGCATAAAATAATTAACCTTGCCGCGCCTTGCGACGTGGATTTTTTTTGTTAATACGGTATAAACGCCCACCGCGACGGACGAGCTGATCTCCTGACTGTTGAACTTTTATCGATGCGCGAACTTTCATCTGTATTTTAAATATTACGTTAATCGACGCACTATTCTCGCTCGACCTCCATAAGGATCAAGCACCATATCCACTTGATCGCCAACCAAAACGCGAATTCTGTGTAAACGCATCTTACCGGCGAGGTAAGCAAGCACGAGTTCTTCGGGCCGCCCTCCCTCCTCATCAGCAGAAACACGAACACGAAAAAGAGAATTTGGCAACACCTCTTCAACGATACCTACTGCCGTTTTAATTTCTTCGCCGTCTTTCATTCGGAACTCATGCTGGTGTAATACTAATCTAGCAGGTGTTCCAAGAATCGTCAACAAACACTGTGCTAGGGATTGTTTACTATGACTGAAATTGCGGATGGATCCTGTGGAAATGTCTGTCTCCAAAACGGTCTCAGGATGATAACCGCACGTTTGACCTCTGGATAATTCGTTAGCGCCACTTCAGCTTCCGAACGTGTTTTCCCGGCAACTGCTGCTGCAATACGGCCTGGATCAACGGTATAAATAAACGCTGCAGTACCAGTAATCGTGAACGAAAACGATGTCGCTTGTGGATCTGGTATTCCGAAATTCGTAAGCAGAAGGTTACTGGAAGACGCAATCGTTAGCGGCTCACCTTGATAGCTGCTCAGGCCCGAAATTGATGAGGCGATCGTATCCGCAAGCGCTGTCTCCGGAAAGACAACTGCTGTAATTGTTCCCTGCTCTTTCACGTCGACCATACCGGTCGTTGCCGATGGTACCGGTGCAAGCTCTTGAAATGTTGACGTTGCGGCACCGCTTAACAGTAAGTAGCCAGCAGGAACTTGAGTCTGAATACTTGCCAACAGATCTGGAGCAAGGGCTTTGATCAATACGTTACGCGTTTCAGCATCAAGTGTCGGATCTACGACAGGCACGGTTCCCGAGGCACCACCGGTCATGGCTTCTGACGAACGCGCATATACTTTGTTCTCAAGCGGTGATCCAGAAAATCCGGGAATGGTGAAAGAGGTCGGAGCAACATTATATGAACTCCCTGCTTGATCGGCGTAGACCATCGCTGATACACTGCCGGGTCTCGTGGGGCTACCGCCCGGTATCGTCACTCCTGTATGGATACGGAAGATGAGTCCAGCTACGGTTGCGAAACGAGTCGTTGCGATGAGCCGTTGGGCTTTTGCCTGCGTGTTGTAAATCGTAATCATGCCGGAAGCAAAGGAGTGCACAACTTTCGAGCCGCTTCCCTGGACACTCTGCATTGCAATTTTTTGTGCGGTTATAATCTCATACGATAAGGTGCCGCTATTCTGGCTCGCCGTAAAGGAATTCTGAACTGCCGCAGAAACAGTATTCGGCGTGATCTCGACTGTAGCGCTTGAGAAATAGAAAAGTGCACCTATAGACCCGGCGATGACGAGCACAATAATAATAAATGTAGCGTAGGGAAACTTTGATGGCCGTTTAGAACTGCGAAGCGTTTTTTGATCTGGTGTTATGGGACTCTCTGATGAATCTATTTCTTTGCGACGAGACGGGGGAACAATATCATTGATGGTACGCATGAAGACAAGTATATCAGCTTACCGGGTACAAATGCGAGTGCACAGGTGTGTACTATTTTTTCCGGCAATGATCCGTTGCTGACCGTAGAGTATCATGAGGAACAGCGAAAGATCGGGTAAGACGGCGTTTGTCTGCCGTATCAATCCATTTATATGGCTCACGAGAATTGGAACAATCCTGGGTGGATTATCCGAGAGCCAGAGTTTTTCAAGATTTGTCGTGCTAAATTTCTGCTGTAAAAAAGAAACATCTGGTTCGCGCGCAAGTAACAATATAGTGCGCGGCAAGGGATAGCTCTTCGCAAGTTCCGCAAATTCCGTAGCAACAGTATCCATCCAAGAATCATTCGCACGGCTACTCGTTTCGGTTATGGCCATGAGAAGGCCCTTGCGCACAAGCGCAATAGAGGTCAAGGATACGGCTGCGTCAACGATGAGCATGTCATGTTCGTGTGGAAATATTTTACGTATCGCTTGGTAACGCAATGAGCTACTCGTAATGGGCAGAATGCGTTTAGTATGATACAAACTCTGAAGGATTGCTAAGATGGCGTGAGCGACTTTCTCATCAATAAGTGAAGTGAGAACGACAATAGAAGCGCGATGTGCCTGCTTCCCATACGGATCGCTGGTTTCGTACCCGTTCAGGATAGTACCGATAACGCTCTCGTCGACAAGAATTTTTCCAGGAGTAACAACGTTAGTTTCTTCTAGTTTCTTAATAACCAAGCTTTTGGTAAAAATAAAGGAGGTTTTTTGTTCGATGTGTTCAATATGAACTGATGTTTTTTGCCATGGGGCGTCAATTGAAACAATAATGTCGCTTGCAAATCCGCTACCGGTTACACGCATGAGAGCCGGAGCGCCTTCGCGGATTAACGTGGCACCAAGTATTTGGAGCGCGCGAAACATAGCTTGTTCTCGAGGCTCACCTTCACGCACCTCAATGGGGAAACGCCGCGTATAAAGTAACATAGGCAGTTCATTCTCCGGATAATGTGCATATGCTCCCGCAACTGAATTCGCACTAATATCTATAAGTACAATCGATTCCGCATGTTTCTTACTCCGGAAAAGATTCATGCGTTTATTCTAACACCGCCTTAATGCGGCGTACTCCGAAAGAAGACGCTTCTTCTTTTACAATGTGAAATCGCGCACCGTTGGTGCCAAGCTCGGCGGTATTGCGAACATGCGGACCACCACAGAATTCTATTGAAAATGCTTCGGAAAATCTTGGGTCAGTTTCGGTCGCATTTTTAGGACCCACTGAATATACGCTTACTTGCTCTGGATAGTTCGCGCCAAATTCGCGTTCGGCACCAAGTTTCTCGGCTTCCTCTTTCTTCATCACAATATGTATAATTGGTAATGCTTCGATAATCTTTTCATTCACAATCCTTTCCACCTCCGTTTTTTGTTCCGATGTCATTTTTTCTCCATAAGAAAAATCAATACGAAGTCGTTCGTTTGTAATATTACTTCCGCGCTGATGCACACCTGGGCCAAGTACCACCTGAAGCGCCCTCAGCAGAAGATGATGCGCAGTATGATACCGTACGGTTTCTTCCGCATGATCGGCAAGTCCGCCAGCGAATTTTTCTGCGGCACCCGTGCGAGAGAGTGCACGATGTTTTTCCATTTGCTCTTGCACCGCACTAAGATCAACTGATACGCCACGCTCCGCAGCGATTTCCGTGGTGAGTTCCACCGGGAATCCATAGGTAGTAAACAATGTAAACGCATCCACACGATTCCCCATTTTTTCAAGCTCATGAAGACCATGCTCGAGCGTTTTTTTAAATTGATGTTCTTCTTTCTCAAGTGTCTCGCGAATAACTTTTACTGCTTTAAATACAAATGGATAGGCGTCTGCGTATATGGCACCAAATTCCTCTGCAATATCGGCAAGTACAGCGCCCTTGATATCCAACTTGCTAATTTCACGAATAGATCTGCGAATGAGCCGACGTAGTACGTAGCCTTGCTCGGTGTTGGATGGGCGAATACCCGACGCAATGAGAAATGCGGCCGCGCGTATGTGATCAAGAACGATGCGGAATGAGCGCGTTACATGTATGTTAGAGCTGTAGGACTTGCCCGAACGTTTTTCGAGCATGACACACGCCGCATCAAACACGTCGATAAGGAAAACATCCGGATCATTACGTGTGGCCGCCGCCAGACGTTCGAGACCGCCACCAAAATCAACATTCTTTTTCGGCAATTCTTTGAAACTTCCATCCTGTTGTTTGATGAACTGCATAAAGACGGAGTTACCGATTTCGATGAAACGACCGCAATCACAATTTGGGTGGCACTTTTCTCCAAATTTAACGTCATGTGGTGTACCAAAGTCATAGAAAACCTCGGAATCCGGGCCACCAATTTCTCCAGCGGGCATTTTATTCGGTACTCCTGCCCTGCTCCACCAATTCTTTCGTGCCCCATAAGAGAATATATGGTCATCAGCGATGTTAACCGACTTCCAAATCTCAACCGACTCTGTATCCTTCCCCATGCCACTTTCCGCATCGCCGGAAAAAGTTGTGACAAAAAGTTTTTGCGAATCGAGCCCGAGCCCCTCATCGTAAGACGTAAGAAACTGAAAAAGCCATGGTAATTGTTCTTTCTTAAAATAATCACCAAAGGACCAATTGCCGAGCATTTCAAAAAATGTCGTATGCCGATTGTCACCAATCTCCTCAATGTCTTCGGTGCGGAATGAAATCTGCGAATTGACCAGTCGCCTCCCTTCTGGATGTGAGAGCCCCATAAAGTACGGCACAAGGGGCTGCATACCGCTTGAGGTGAAGAGTGTCGTTGGGTCATTCTCTGGTACGACAGAGGCAGAGGGGATATGAACGTGCTTGCGTTTTACGAAGAAATCGATATAACGTTTTCGCACTTCCTCGACTTTCATAAGAAAAAGATAGCATAAGACAAAAGATTCATATACTATGAGTGTCTATGCAGAAAAAATGGGGATTTGATATACGTGATATTGATTCCACGATACGACCACAGGATGATTTTTATCAATATGCAAACGGGGGGTGGCTAAAAAGAAATCCGGTTCCGCCACACGAGTCACGCTGGGGCTCGTTCCTTATGCTCCGTTATGATACCGAAAAGAAACTTCGAAAACTCATTACGGGACTTGATATCGCAAAAAATCTAAAGACTGGGAGTCCGGAACAAATGGTGCGTGATTTTTACCGCTCCGGTTTAGACATGAAGCGCCGAAACGCACTTGGTCTTGCTCCGCTTCGGGCATGGTTGAATCGCATCGAAGAGATACGCGACGTACCGTCGCTCGTTTCGACTATCGGTCACATCGAAAAGATTGGCGGCGGAGGTCCGTGGGGTATTGCGGTTGATCAGGATATGAAAAACAGTAACAAATATATAATCTATATTCACCAGAGCAGTCTTGGAATGCCTGATCGCGACTACTATCTAGGGAAAGATCCAGAATCATTACGCGTACGCACCGCATATGAAAAATATATCGAGACCATATTCACACTTACAGCAGCTACTAAATCTACGGCAAAAAAATACCGCGATACGATCATGCGTATTGAAACGGGTCTTGCTGGAATCTCGATGCCTAAAGAAGAATTACGCGATGTTGACAAGGTTTATCACAAGGTGCGCACTTCCACACTCATGCATCTTACGCCCCATATAGACTGGCGTTCCTATCTCAAGATCATCGGAACTGATGAGGTGCACGAGGTCATTGTTATGCAACCAAAGTTCCTCAAGGCCATAGACGCAATGCTCGTAAACGAGTCCATAGATGATTGGAAAATATATTTGACCTGGCAGCTGATTAACGGAACGGCAGGTTATCTTTCG
>JAKBGA010000019.1:0-9563 GCA_021833245.1 bacterium
AACGTCTTGCCATGGCAGCATCGGCAAAAAAAACTGCTGGACAATTTCGAAGCGACCGCATCGCCAGAGACCTTGAGATTCTCTATCGTCGAATTAAAGAAGATTGGCACGCTCCGTGCAGCAAAAAGTAACTTCTCTGAACCCAACCTTGTCTCTGTTACCGCGGAGACGTGGTGATTCGAAATTATGGGGGAAGGCTAGTTGTTGCATTCTTTGCTTAATACGCGCCTTGCGTAAGCGGTGTGGTCGATGATTCGGTCACTGGAATCGTGCCGTTAATACGTCTCCACTAACTACACTCGTCTTTACGCAGTATGGCTCAGTAATAACCTGTTTCATCGTACTGCCGTCCCCGTAGACTGGAGGTGACGGACGGACGACGCACGACTGCTACTTCTCAACCTCAACCCTGACCTTATGCTTCTTTTCCTCTTCGGATTTCGGAAGCGTGATAGTGAGGACGCCATTCTTTGCTTTCGCAAAGATTGAGTTAGCTTTTACTCGGGCAGGAAGCGCGAACTCTCTGCGGAATTCCCCATACTCGCGCTCATAGCGGTACACTTTGTCTTGCTTGTTTTCAAGCCTCACCTCATTCTCAACCTTACCAGAGAGCGAGAGGTAGTCATCGCCGACTTCGATGTTGACCTTGTCTGGATCAATGCCAGGAATATTTGCGACCACTTTAATCTCACTCTCTGTCTCTGATACATCTACTTTCGGGAAAACTGAACTCACTGTGCCGAGCCTGCGATTGTCGAAAAGACTGGGCGAGAGCATGTTGAACGGATTAAGGAAGTCGTCTTCGAAGAATCTGTTAATGAGAGAGAAGGGACTGACTCGCGCCTCATACGGGGTCAATTCTTGAGATTGAGTATCTTTCTTGGTGATGTTGATCATAGTGGTATTTGGCTATTTGATTGTTAATGCCGACCTTTTTCACTTAACTGAATTATTATTGATACAGCAGAGAGATCTGTATGTCTCATCGAGACCAAACTGCATCGGACGTTGAATGAATGAATTTCCGAAGCGATTTTACAAATTGCTCTGCTCTTCGAATCAGATTTCGCATTGTTCTTTACTTACTAGATAACCGTCTATTCTCCAATGGCTCGACCAGACCATCTGACTGCTTACACCGTATTTAACGGCTGAGCAACCGAAAGGTGTCATCAGATGAGATTTATAGAAAGAAGGATCGCACCACAAGTAAGAAGGAGTTGGCCCAAGAAGAAGATGTAGCTCGCGGCGTTTTCATAATTGCGACTGCGCTTGGACGAACGGGAAAGTATAGATAGGTACGACAGAAACGAGCTGATGGCGAAGATGGCCACGCAGCCAGCCGCTATCTTGGGAATAATGCTGTCGCTTGGTAGCCCGACGATGCGGGTGGAAGTGAGAATCAGGAACGTAAATCCGAGCAAGTTAGAAGACGTGTTGAGAATATGCGGAGCGCGTTCTATGTTGAGGTCTGTTTCTCGGCTCATAACAGAAGATAATATAAATCAAACTCCTAAAATATTTCAAGAATTGCGTTCTTATTTCTGACGAAGAAATCTCGGTTTCGTATATTTTTTCTTCGTATCTTCGAACTCCCCGATGTCCTGCAGATACGGGTGACCAGCCAGCCTCCTGCGTGTACGCGACAGATTCAACTTGACCGCATTTTCACTCGTACTCATTACTTTCGCGATGTCTGTCACTGACATGTCCTGCTGATAGAACATGAGGAGCGCATCGCGGTTTGTTTGGGGCAGCGTCTGCAACGCGCGCCAAAGTGCTTCCGCGTCTGATTTATTCACAAGCTCATCGGTAATCTCATACGGCACTGCATCTGTCGGAATATCCTCGACAGGAATACTTTTAGACTTGCGATAGTGATCGATGAGCAAATTATGCGCGATCGTGAGGAGATACGTCAGATATGAGTATCCTTTCGCTCGGTACTTCGCTCGCTGTTGAAACGCGCGTAAAAACGTCTCTTGCATTAAGTCCTCGGACAAAGGCTTATCGTGGCCAGTGCGGTACCAAAAATAGTTGAATATTTTATCCGCGTACTTTTTGTAGACGCGCTCGTATATCTGTGGATTGTCCCTCGACTGCTCAATAATGGCACCATCTTCCTCCATACACACTATTCTACCGAAAGTTTGAATCCTTGCGCGGCGTGGCTCAACCACAATGGGCTGCCCTTGCGGCAGCCCACCAAAATTTCTCTGAAACTAACCTTGTCTCTGTTACTGCGGAGGAGGTGGGATTCGAACCCACGGTGCCTTTCGACACGGCGGTTTTCAAGACCGCTGCACTAGACCACTATGCGACTCCTCCAAAACGTTATGAGGCGGTTGGCGGCCCTGATAACGATACTTCCTCTACCTCGTTCCGCAATCGGAACCAGATGAGATAAACGATTTCAAGAATACCAAGCGTATTTAATATAAGAAGCGCAATGAACCACCACTTTTGTCTGCCGCGCGCAGCATACCATAAAGCAAATCCTTTGAGAGTAACTGTCCAGAGTACCACCACAAGAATAAGTGGAGCTATACGCTCAATAAGCCTTGGGGTAATGGGTGAATGGAGTGCAGTGAAAAATATGTTCATGTGTTGTAAGTATAGCAAGAGGGATGATTTGTGATGCACCTTGATGTTTTTGTTTGTGGCGCGTGCACGCCGTATGCTCTACACTTGTTCTATGCGATATCTCGGCATCGATTACGGGACAAAAAAAGTCGGCCTCGCGCTCTCGGACGAGGCTGGTACAATGGGTTTTCCTTTTGGTGTTGTTCCAAACACGCCGCAAACCATTAACAGGATTTGCGTGCTTATCGCGGGAAAAAACATCGGTGCTATTGTTATTGGGGAATCACGTAATTTCATGGGTGCGGAGAATCCGATCGCAAAGGACGCACGAGTATTCAGCTTACTACTCACCGAGCGTGCAGGTATTCCAGTTTTCTTCGAATCAGAGGTGCTTACGACCGCCGCCGCACGCCGTATACCCGGAAAAGAAGTAAAGTCACGCGCGATGAAGCGTCATGTTACGGTTGACGCTGCGGCCGCCGCACTTATTCTTACCAGCTACCTTTCACGTACTCACCATGGATAAACCGCGCATTTCAATCGACGAGTTCAGCAAGATCGAGGTAAGGGTAGGTACGATACAAAGTGCCGAGCGTGTTCCCGAGACTGAAAAATTATTACGACTCATGGTTAATTTCGGCGAAGAGACTGGGCCACGTCAGATTGTTTCTGGAATTGCCGCATATGTTTCGGATCCTACAGCACTTGTAGGGCGTCAGCTTTCGTTTGTGACGAATCTTGAACCGCGCACGATACGCGGCCTTGAGAGCGATGGGATGCTTTTTGCTGTTGGCACTAAAGAATCATTCGCGTTTCTTACGCCCGATAGGGAAGTGCCACCCGGCACAAGTGCACATTAATGCGCATCTACACGTTTCGGCGCGTTATACTGCACGCATGGCTTTTGTTTTTAGTGAACGATTGCGTGCCGCATTCGCGCCGCCACAGTATATAGCGCCCCCACTTTCCGGAATCGATCTTTCCACAAGTGGAGTCAAGGCAGTGCGTTTAATGAAGACCGTGAATGGCCTTATTCTCTCTCACTACGTTCAATCGAATATTTCCCCGAGTGCATTTGTCGATGGTGAAATAGTCGATCACCCGACGATTGTAGCGGCTCTCATTGCTGCCGCTCATACTACGGGCGTTTCTGCAGCCAATGTGGCATTGCCAGAATCAAAATCATATCTGTTTGAGGCAACGGTTGAGGGCACGAAAAAGAAGGAATGGCGTATCGCGGTTGAACAACATCTCGATGAGCTTGTACCATTACCTCCCTTAGAGACTGCGTTTGATATTGTCGGTGTTGGACAGAATAGGCGGGGCGAGGCACTCGTTGCGGGTGTTGGTTTCGCGCGACGTGTTGTCGAGGAAACGCTCTCGGTATTTGATCAGGCGAATATCGACATACGCTCGCTAGAAGACGAGCCATTCGCCATGGCGCGTGCGCTTCTACCCGAAGGTGACGCGTCTACGGCACTCATTATTGACGTGGGGAAGACGACAACAAAAATCGCTGTCGTTATGAATCGGATACCGCGTTTTGCGACAACAATCGGTATTGGCGGTCATGCTCTGACCCTCGCGGTACAGAAATATTTTGGTGTGACGGAGATCGAGGCGCGTAAAATAAAGGCCGAGCGCGGTATTGTTCCTGCTCCTGGAAATGAAGAGTATCTTGCCGCAATGCTCTCGACAGTCTCTGCAATTCGCGATGAAATAGCCACACGTCTCGACTACTGGCAGAAAAAAGCGATTTCCTCCGGGGCGCATGAACCGGTGTCTCACGCCATTCTTGCTGGAGGCAACGCTTCAGTGAGAGGGTTTCCGGAATACCTTGAGGGGTCACTTAGAGTTCCCGTCATAACCGGTGATGTGTTCACCAATCTCGCGTCACGTAATACATGGATTCCCGAGCTTGATTACACCGAGTCGCTTGCTTATGCGACAGCGATAGGTCTCGCGCTTCGTGACACAGTACAACCCTATTATGCATAACGAGCTTACCAACTTACTTCCTCTGAAGCGCCAAAGAGCATTGTCACGTGATTATTTTCTGCGTCTCGGTGCCATTGGTGCAATACTTCTTAGTGCGCTTACATTTTCTGCCACGTTATTACTCGTGCCAACTTATCTGTTTCTTGTGAATAGTGCACACACGGAAGAGGCGCGTCTTACCAGTATAGAAGAGACACTTGCCGCATCGAGTAACTCTGGACTTTTCGTACGTCTCGCGGCGCTTACCAGCGATGCAGCCACTCTAACCGCACTCGCGAATGCGCCATCAGCAAGCGCTATTATCCGTTCGGTACTTGCTATATCACGCCCTGGCATCATGCTTTCTGGTTTTACATATACTCCAGCTACAGCGGGAACTCAAGGAACACTCGCTATCTCTGGTATAGCAGCGACTCGCGACGTATTGCGCAATTATCAGCTGGCCCTTCAAGGATGGTCGTTCGCTACCTCCGCGACATTACCAGTTTCAACCTACGCAATGGATGCCAACATCATGTTTACGATTACTGTAACTCTTGCGCCATGAAATCACCTCTCACCAATGTCATACTCGCTAGTTCCGTTTGCATCGCTATAATGATTGGTTACGGGGCTCTGTATAACTACGTTGCAGCTGAGAGTGTTACCGTGGCAAATACAGAGAAGCAGATTATCGCAAAAACTGGCACTGAAAGCCGCATCGCTTCTACTCGCGCATCTCTTACCGAGATTGCAAATGACGAGACAAACATACAGAGCTATTTTATTCCAGAAACCGGAGTAGTCTCTTTTATTGATGCGCTGCAAACGCAAGCAAGGGCGCTCAATGCCACTACAAGCATTCTTTCCGTCTCAATGAGCGGTATCGGTATGCAAGCAGAACTTAAAACAGCTCTTACTATCAAGGGAACATTCGATTCGGTCATGCGCACGATTGGTGCGATTGAATACATGCCATATGATCTTTCAATATCGGCACTCTCACTCGAGAAAGACACTAAGAATATGTGGCATGCCAACCTTAATCTCGTTGTCGGTTCGATATCCGTGGGTATAGCCACGAGCACGCCATGAATGTACACATCGACATTAGATCATTATTAAAACGTATTAGTGGCCACACACGTCGAGATCCCGTACGTGATTGGTTAACGTTACTTATATTTTCGGCCATTGCACTTATGGGCGTTATTGTGTGGAACGCGTGGGTATTCGATACCGTAGTAAACGGTGGTGCCATTGGCACTACCACAGTCGAAACTCAACCGATCTTCAATCAGTCAACACTTGACTCTATTCGTGCTACTTTCGCTTCCCGCGCCACAGAAGAGACGAAATACATAACAGGCGCGTATACTTTCGTTGACCCTTCGCAATAATGCGCTAGGGTAGAAATACCGCCTCCATAGCTCAATGGATAGAGCCACGGACTTCTAAGCCGTTGATGTAGGTTCGATTCCTGCTGGAGGCACAGAAGTCAGCATACGCATACACGACCGTCCAACTCCGAAGTCGGCGCGGTATCGGCGTAGGCGTTTGATGTAGAAAGCACGACCGAAGCCGAGCTTTCTGCGTTAGCTCTCGCGCGATCTTGCGATCCTTCAGCACGATGCGTCTCTTGCGCTTGTTGTTCAGATATCCGATCGGCGCCATGCTGGGGAATAATTTCATCTCGGCTTGTGCTTTTAACCCACGCTTCACATTGATACTTTTATTGGCATTCTCAAGTTTCGCCCGTGAGCCGAGAATCATCAGCAGGAATTTCTCATTCGGGTTGTTGCCGAATCGCTGACCACACGTGCGGATATCACACAGGAGTCACTTGATCCATGAGGCCGACGATGCGGCCGAGGTTCCCGCATTTCTGCTAATACGATTCAGCGCCCAAGTTAGGATATTGTTATATTTTTCAGATTTGATTTATCCGACTATCTCGTTTTCCGCAAAGGCGACCGCAACCCAGAAACTGTCATGAATCAAGGGCTGTTTCCATTGTAATTACCATTGTTTCTAACGGGTCAATGGATGATGCAACTTCCGCTTGGAGTCTAGTAAGGAGTTTGTCCCCACAAATGGTGCTGTTCTTGGAAAATGTGAGGTAAACTGAAGTAGTACCATTACCAATTTTCTGCTCGTAACCATGTCCGCCGAGTTTCCTAAAAAAACCGAAGTCGTTCTCGCAGAAACCAAGGAAGAAAAGATGGCGCGACTGCGTGCCGAGCTCGCCGCTCTTGAGGAACCCGAAACGTCAGCAGCTCTTGAGATGCAGACGGAAGCTCCGGATGAGACGGTGCAAGAACAAGCGGAGGGAACAGTTGCCGCTCTTGATCCCGCCGCTGCAGAGCGCGCGAGCGTTGACGCTTCTGATCTCGCGGCAACGCGGGAACGACTAGGTATGCCGCCTCTAGAAAACGCATCCGAAGTTTCTCCAGCTGATTCGGAACGTGTTCAGCTACTTGGCGGGCAGCTTGAGTCGTTGGGGGCGACCGGTGGCAAATCAGCAGAGCGACTCAGAAACATATTTATTGAGGTCAATCGCAATCCCGAATTGTTCGATGGTAACTCCGAACGCTCGAAGGCATTTATGAGCCGTATCCAGGAAAAAGCTACCGAATTAAAAAGCGGCCCAGAAATCATGTGGAAGAAGAGAGAATTTTGGAAGAAGTGGAAAACTAGCTCGATCCTGGCGGGAGCGGGTAGTATCTTGGGAATGGTAGGTGAGGCCGCATGGGGCGCAAAATATGGATTCGATCACACTTTAATGGTTGACGTACTCGGACAATCTCTGAACGGCCCCATGATAGCGGGACTTGTCGGCGGATATCTGTCTATTGGATCTTTAGGAATCGCAAAATTGATGGAGGTACTACGCGGCGATAAGTACTATAAACTACGAGAAAATTTAAGACACAATAATATTTAACGCGTATGGAAAATACAGATGAAGAATTTGATTCTCTCGATTTGCAGAAAATCTTCGAGAATTTGCCCGATGATAAGAAAGTCGAGTTTTTGAAAGATCTACAAGGAGTAGTTGCGGCGAGCGATCAATATCTCGGTGATGTCGAGCGAATAATCGGAGAGACGATTAGGGAGTTCGAGGACAAGAAGGCCACTACTGTTTAGCAACGTGATAACAAAACCGCACTGCTCATCACGGGGCGGTTTTTTTAGATCTCGGCATTTGTAGGCTCTCGCGGCCCGCCGTACGAATGTCTAATGTGTCTAATTGATGCTCTGTTGAAAGTGACATCGCGCTGTCGCTTTTTGACGTCTAATTTTCTGTAAAGTATCCAGTATTTACGACCTCGTTCTCCAAAATGTTACGCGCTTGTACATGCCGTAATACTCTTATTCTGCTTACTGGAGTGCCGAAAATGAGACAGTGTCCGATATGCCCTATCTATGTCTCATTTTGTACCCGACCGTGATGCCTTGGTCTGGGTAAGGGATAAACTGCTAAAAGGATCTTGTGTTGCCCTCGCTTGGCAGAGCGCGGTACGTTGGGGTACCAAGAGAGTTGGATTAGATTTTTTCAAATTTTCTTTGGCCATTGCCGAAGACACGGGATATATAACTGGTGCCCCACCAGTCCGAGGCGCGTGTTATATGAGATTTATTTTGCCGACCTAGGGGTGAGTCGGCAAACTTCCAAATTTTCGTTATAAACCAGTTCTCGCGGAGTTCCTCGTAAGTGAAATGGAGCGGACAATTTCAGCGATTTTGTTTGCATCCTCTGGTGTCTGGCCGGGAATATCCACGGCTTGCGATTTGTTAGTCATTCCTCCCCAACCAGAACGCTGAGCTGGTTGGTTTGCGGCCGCATTTTGAATAGACACAGTAGCCAGACCAAACATCCGTAATACCTTGCTTGACTATTACATCCTGAACCGTCCTGTATGGCATATGCTGTTCTGATTTTGCAATGACCTGCGTGGAAAGTTGAATGTAATCAGGAAGAAAAGCAAAATGAAAGTTGCCCCTCCATATGACATAGTAAATGATCTGGCATAAAAAAATAAGAATAAAAGTAGCCAAAACAAGAATAATGCCACCCTCGAATAAAAGGGGGCTGATTAGGGCAGAAAACCAAAGCGCATGAACGAATGCTACGATCACTTGCATCCCCATCCATTTTGAACTGATGGGGTATTGAGTGCTCGAAATCATTTGGCTAGTGTCAAGAGGCTTGGAATTGGCCGAGGCGGTTTGGGATGAAGATGCGACAGAACCTGGCGGTGTGTCTGATGATTGCTCGTCTCCGCGTATCTTGTCGAGCAGAAATAGCTTTAGACCATCTGCGGCGGCTTCCTCTACTCCGTCGAAATGTGCTTCGATGCCAGAGCTTACCGTTGCGCTTGCAATATGCACATCATAGAGACCCATAATGCGATCCAGGATGTCTTGGTCTACATAGACATCCTGTATTTTTGGATACTGCACATGGATTTCCGCCGGCGCGAACACCCCTTTCTTTATCGTTACAAAATCATCTGATGCAGAATAAAAATAGCGACGGATATACACTTTTATATACCAAGCCCGAAGTAGGAAATAGACAACCACCACGAGAACAACGAAAAAGCATATTTCAGAGATAAACGCATTCTGTATAAATGTTGCGGCGCCAAGAGCGGTTAGTACTACCAAAAGACACCCCACCAGCGAAGCCATTATCTTCTTCCAAAACTTTTTTGGACTAAGCGGAAACTGTTGCTGCAGCATACCAAGCGTTTGGTTTTCCATATTACAGTGATTTTTCTTATAAAGATTGAGTGATTTGGGTGTCTACTTATTACGAACTGCCCACTACTTTACCACTTCCACACGAAAAATCGAGATCATCAATAGCATATGGTAATGTGCACAGACATTTGGCGGAACCCGTACACTCGGGCAATGGCAATACATATGGCAAAAACGATCAGAGAGGAGCGCTTGCGATGGATACTCCCTCTCGCCGAGGGAACGGTTGCATGGAA
>JAKBGA010000020.1:0-6517 GCA_021833245.1 bacterium
TGCCGACGACTTTTTACCTGCGCAAAATGCGCCCCCGCATCGAAGAGGCGCCTGAGTTCCGTCGTATCTTTTACCGCCGTCATTTCATAATACCTTACTCGAATTTCATCCCTTGCGCAAGCGCCTCAATAATGTCATCAATACCGCCTGCGAGAATCTTCGGCAAATTATGCCACGATACTTTCAGCCGGTGATCGGTGACCCGATCTTGCAAGTAGTTATATGTGCGGATTTTTTCGGAACGATCGCCCGTACCTATCTGTGCTTTTCGAGCTGCTGCGTGCTTTCTAGCTTCTTCCTCTTCGTGCAGGAGCTCGAGCTTCGCAGTGAGAATCTGCATGGCTTTCTCGCGATTCGCTCGTTGACTACGCTCGGATGAGGAACGTACATCAATACCGGTCGGCTTGTGAATAAGCCGTACGGCTGTTTCCACCTTATTCACATTTTGTCCTCCGGCTCCGCCACTTCGCGAGAATTCAATGTCGATATCAGATGGATTAATCTCTATCCTCGACTTTGTACGAATAGGGAGCACGGCAATCGAAGCGGTCGAGGTGTGAATACGGCCTGATTTTTCGGTAAGCGGCACGCGCTGAACCCGATGCACTCCGGTCTCATAACGCAATGCGTCATATGCTCCGGCACCTGAAATCTCAAGCGTGAGATCGTCGATGGAACGCGTTTCCCAACCCCGTCGTTCGGCATACTTTTGATACATATCTTTCAGGTCATGCGCGAATATACCCGCCTCGTCTCCGCCCGCAGCGGCACGTAGTTCCATCACGACGAGCGCTGGTTGTTCGATTTCTTCCGTTTCCTTTGTAAGGATGCGCTCTATTTCGCTAAGAACATCCCTCTGTCGCTCCCGCAGCCTGGAAGTCTCTTCTTCGGCCAAAACTTTCAATTCGGTATCTGTTTGGGCGGCACTACGCGTGTCCGTTATTTCCCTCTCAAGACGCTCGTATTCCTCCGCAAGGTATGCGGTGGCAAAGTTCTTTTTAAACTCAGGAGAATACTCCACCTATTTCTTTTTTGCAGCACGCCGTTTGAAGCGCTCTACGCGACCCGCTTTGTCGAGTGTACGCTCTTCGCCCGTGTAAAAAGGATGCGACTTGCTCGAAATCTCTATGATTGTTTTCGGATACTCTTTCCCCTCGAATGTCGTTGTTTCGGTGGTCGTAATAGTCGACCCTATGAGAAAACGCTCGCCCGATGCGAGGTCTTCAAATACGACCGGTCTATATCCAGACGGGTGAATGTCTTTTTTCATAAAACGTATGTTAGCACGGCTTTAGAATTGTTGGAAGACGGGAAGAATATTCACGATAGTCTGCGCGGCGACCGGAGAACCTTTCGTGTTGCACGCAATCGTAAATATAGTCTGTTGCGTGATGCCAGTAGACGTCGCGGATCCGGTGAAATTGCCATTGGTATCAGCAGAACCAGTTTTAAGTGGAGTGGTTGAATTACTCCCCTTAACCGTGCAGGAACTCACGTCGGTTGCTTTCCAGCTGATGGCGGAAGTACCACCCGGTGACACGGACGATACTCGTTCCGGATTTGCGGTTATAGAGACATTCGGCTGTATCACTGTCACACTTGTATTACTTGTGGCAGAGCCTCCTGGATTCGAACAAGTGACACTATACGGCACAGAACAGGTCGAGGAACCGTTGGTCACACACTGTGGGGTGACTAGAACAGTACCATTTAAGGCATTTGCGGTAGAAAAGCCACTGCCACTACAGGAAGAGGCGTTCGTTGAACTCCAGTGCAGATTTGTCTGCTGACCATTTACAACAGTTCCTGGGGTTGCAGTAAGCGTAGCAGTCGGTGCTGGGTATACGGTGATACTGGTACCTGAACCTCCGTTCGTCGAATTTGTACACGTAATAGATCCAGATGAGTTCCCATTTGAGTCGGTGATTATCACAGAACCAGTTTCAGGTGCAGATGTCGGACCGGTAACATTTGAGTATATCTTGGAAACATTCTGTGAAGAACCTGTGAGACCATCGGAACCACTCCAAGAATAAGTATAGCTGCCGGAACCGCCAGTCGGGGTCGCGGCCGACCATGTGAAGGAAGTATTTGAGTCTCCTACAGCAGGAGAGACTGAGCAAGAAGAAGATAGAGGAACATTGAGTTGCACACCGTAGGTAGCTCCGTTCACACTCATCCAACCAATGTCATTAGAGCCCCAAGCATAACCACTCCATAAGCCAGTTGCGCTTTGCGTAATACCATTGAGTGAGATCCATCCATCCCAGCCACCGGTATTTAGATTAAGACTCCCGCTACAGCCAGTCTGAAAAGCTGAACATGCGCGTGCCCAACCAGTAACCGCACCAGTACTCAAATTAACGCTTGGTGCGCAGGAATTGTTACCGGACGGGCAACCCAAAAGATCAGTCGGGGTGAAACTAATCCAACCATAATTTGAAGACCATGCGTAACCGGAAATAGCCCCCGTTGTGGTGTTCTCACAAACCCCGTATAGATTTCCACTTGACGCCGTGCCGCCAGAAAAATGGATCCATCCAGGTCCCGACGCGTACGCAGGATTACTGTTTGGAACACCGAGTCCAGCCCATGCATATCCCGTTAATGGAGTCGTTCCTGATGGACAAGCTCCAGTCGCCGCATGAACATCGCGTGTGTGAAAGAATACCATTGATCCAACAGCAAAGAGCATTAAACCGATAACAAAAAATGCGTGTGGGAAATATGCGCGGAGAGTCGTCATGGGTTGTTTCATAAAAATTATGAGTGTGCGGTAAGACTCTGTAATACTTCCGGAGAAATAGATTTCGTACTCGTTCCAGTAGCGGTAAGACTTTTAAGTACCTTTCTCGAAAGTGACGGGGTGCTCGTTCCGGTGGCGGTAAGGTTTTTAAGTTCCTCAGATGAGAGTTGGCTGGTCGTAGTTCTTGGCGCTTGATTTGAATTCAAAACAACGACATACCACAAAGCAAGCAGGATCAGTGCCGCCACAACAACGATACCAGTCCATGTGTTTCTAATTCTAATTTTATTTTTTGAGATTTTATCTTCCTGAGGCATGTAAGCAAAATTAATTAAAGATTATCATGGCTCGACAAGATAGCCGGCAAAGCGGCATGGCATCGAACGTCCGTAACATCCAGAAGGGGATCCAGGATTTAGACCATTAGCAAAATGATACGCAACGCAACTGCTTGCGAAGCCTAATCCAGGTGTACAGGCATCGACGTGAGATAGACACTGATAAGTAGCACCGCCGCCACAATCGTATACAGCAGCAGTAGTCTTAACATTTAGAGTCACATTCCCCGATGTCCCTCCACCTGTCAGACCGGTGCCGGCGGTGACTCCAGTAATTAAGTTGTTTAAGCACTTACCGCTAGATTGCGAGCAAACATCGCCAGTAGCTATTATGTTTCCTCCCGCCACAAGACCATTGAGAGCAGAACCTAGTTGCCCGTTAGAACTCATATTCGTAACAAGTTCGCCTGCCTTGAAGTTTATAGCTGCACCCGTATCAAGCGGAGCCTGAGCATTGCCGTTTGGTGGAATTGCTGTAGGCGCAGTATAGGTCTGGGCGTATGCCTGAAGGCCTATGGCGAATATGAGGGTGCCTATGACAAGAGCGGCTTGCGAGAGAATGCGGCGGAGATTCATGGAGTCAGAGGTGTGATTTGTTTAGTTAACTTCTACATAATACCAGGGTGGAGATGTAACGGAGGGGTGAGGTGGGGATAACTATTATTTTCTCGAAAATATTGTGAGACTTATGGTATTTAGTTACGATGCTGCAAGCTGGTTAATGTCTTGCTGGAACTGATTTGCGAATTCCATAACGCCATCACCATAGAAAGAATAGGCCGGATTATTGGCATGCGTCCATCCCGCAAAATAACGTAAGGCTGCAAGCCGTTCAGCCGCCGGTGTTTGGGTCGCAGCACCATTGTCCGCCATGAGCATCGCTGTTGCCATTATGGCGTCTCGCGCATTCCAGGGATTACTTGGAGAGTTGCCGCCTGTCAATTGACGTACACGATCCTTACTCACCACATATTGCCATGGACCCTGCCAAAACTGCGCCATTGACATAGAGCCGGCGGCGTTCGTGCAATCGTTCGTGTACGTATTAACAAACCCTCCGTAACAAACCCAAGTTGACGGAATAAACTGCCCCGGCCCCATTGCACCACCCCATCCGTACGATGGCTTTCTTGAAACCGGCATTTTATTTGGGTCGAGACCGAGTGCCTGAGTGATGTAGACGAAAATTGGTTGGTCGCGATTAGGTGACATGTCAACACGCCAAGTGCCGGTGCCGAGATTTGCGCCGAGATCCGTCTCTTGTTTCAGCACACCAAGCGTAACCGCCGCGCGCGTCCCTGTCGCTCGCTGGGCTGCTTCCGCGTAAGCGAGTGCCGTACCAAATGGTATTGCCGCACTATCACGAAGAACGAAAAGTTCTGAACGAATTTGAGCGGCGGTTTTCTGATTTACGGAAATAAGTTTTTGAAAATTTGCTTCGACGCCCTTGGTCTGCGCGAGTAACTCCTGTTTCGCTTGTTCTTGTGCCCGGACTTGTTGCCCAGCAAGTTGCGCTATTGTTCGTAGTTGTTCCTGTTCCGAGAGTCTCGCCTGAAGCGCCTCTTTCTCGGCCTCGGTCGAAGAGCTTGTTTGCTGAATTTGATTGAAGGAGCTCGCCATCGCGCTCTTTATGGATGCAAAGGCATCGAGATCACTAAAAAATCCAGAAATATCTTGCGAACCAAGCGCCACGCTGACAACTGAGTAGCTATCGAGCACTTGCGTTTGCCGTAATATCTGCGCGAGCGATTCTCTTTCGGCACTAAGTTGTGTTGAAAGTTCCGAAAGAGTCTGCTGGTGTTCCCCAATATTACCGCTCAGTTGCGTAATGGTGAGGTTAATCGCCTGGATTTGAAGTTGAGTCTTTTTTATTTCCGCATCAAAAGCGTCTATCTGGGTCTGAAGCGTCTGATGCTGATTTTGCGCGACATCAAGCAATTGTTGTTGTGCGGCGATTTCGCCCTCAATCGAATTAAGCTGGTTCTGGAGAACTTGCTGTCGTTGCGCTACCGCATTAGAAATACTTCCAGGGGCAATTGATGTACTTGTGGCAGATTGCGCAAGCACCACGGATGGTGCGACACACAACGCGTATAGAGAAATGAAAAAGAAAAACCGACGCATTACCTCGCCAGTGTAACACAGCCGGATATGCACTATGGTTAGTAAATGCTCTGCTTTTGTTACGCGTTCGACGCGGCTTCTTCACCCTCTTCTTTCTCCTTACCCTTCTTTTCGACTTCAATTGATCCGATATCCGCTGTTGGCGCTACTTCTTCCTTTTCCTCAATGAATTCCTGCGCAAGTGCGACAACCCCATTCGGATCGGTAACGAGCGTAACTCCAACAGGGAGTGCAAGATCTTTCGCATGAATCTGGTCATCGATCTTCATAAGCACGGAAAGATCAACGAGTATTTCGTGCGGAAGATTCATAGGATCCGCCTCTACCTCAATCTCATGAAGTACCTTGATAAGATTGGCCCCCGCCTCAACCGCCGGAGATTCACCAACGAAAACGAGCGGTATGGCGACCTCAACCTTTTCACCTTTGGTAACGGCATAAAAATCTACATGACGCGGACGATTCGTGATTGGATCGAGATCAACCTCGTAAATGAGAGTTGGGAGTGGTTCTCCCAGACCTGAAAGTGAAACGATCGTGGCTTCGCCAGCTTCACGCAAAACCTTCTCAAACGCCCGCGCGTCGACAGCAATCGGTGTTGCTATCTGATGCGCGCCGTATACTACTGCTGGAATAGAACCCGCGCGCCTAAGCGCGGACATGGTCGTACCGCCAGTGCGTTTATCTACCGTAAGCGTAAGCATGGTCGCTAGTATGCCTTACTAACACCGTTTCTGCAACAACATCGAGTCTGATTTAGACTCTAAAACTAAACATGAGATCTGCTAATCTAGAACTCTAAATTATTCATACATCATCTCCATGATTTCATTCTAAAGAATTAATCATCATATGGCGGCGAACAGGGTGGGTACGCATTATACGGGCAGTTTGGATTGTTTATAAACGGGGTTTGTACGCGACAAAATTGGCCGTCAGCTGGGGACGGGTTATAATAATATGGATAACCGAGTTCTTTACTAACCAATACATTTTCAGTGCCCCACACATAACTGGGCACAAGCGTATCCTCCCGTATAAGCAATGCGTACGTATTCACGTGACCAGACGGATCCACTGTACAGTACTGATAGTCATTGGGAGTACCAGCATACACAGGATCCCGCGGGATCTTCGCTAAATACTGCGGAATGAGCATACTACCAAAATTGGCAACGCAATCATCTCCCCCACCATCACCTCCGCATTGATCCACATTACCATTAATTGCATTACCTGTTGACCAAGGACCAGGATCATCTGGGTAAGTTCCGTGATCGTTATAATACATCTGAAGCGCCTCCACGAT
>JAKBGA010000020.1:6617-9278 GCA_021833245.1 bacterium
CCCGCATGATCGACTGATTGTTCCTCGATGACCGAAAAAAGCGTCCCGAGCGTTTCGGTGATAACCGAACGTGCTTTCTGACGACTATGTGTGCCTTTGTATAACACTTCCGGTTCCAGAATTGGGACAAGACCGACCGTTTGTGCCTCTTTCGCATAACTCGCAAGACGTTTCGCGTTTTCATGTAATGCCACTGGCGTAGGTAATTGATCGCCGTCAATGCGGATGACGGCACGCCATTTGGTGAAAACAGCCCCTTGCTTCTTGTACTCGGCAAGCCGTGTTGGAAGGTCGAGCAGACCTTGAGTGATGAGTTCATCGGGACTCGCGGAAAATGGCTCTGTACCGAGGTCGACTTTCACTCCGGGGAAAATCCCGCGCGCGGCGAGCGAAGCAGAGAATAATTCACCATCACTCCCTTTTTCAAGAAGCGTTTCGGAAAAAAGAATGACCCCCGAAAGATACCGTTCGATACCTTTTGCGTTAAAGAAGAGATCGCGATATTGTCGACGCATTTCCACGCTCGTGGGAATTCCGTAAGAAGCGAGACGCGCGGTCGCAGTATGTACGCTTTCATCGGCAGCAAGTATTCCTTTCCCAGGTTCAAAAAATGAACGCGCGATTGCGACAAGGTCAGTCATACGCTTAGTGTAACACGCGGGACGTGCTACACTAATTTTGTAATCTATGGATTTTATAGCTATTGGTGACACAACTGTCGATGAGTTTATCAGCCTTGAAGAGGCGCAAGTAAATTGCGACATAGATGGTGAAAAATGCACCATCTCAATGCGATGGGGCGATAAGATACCGTATGAATTTTCACAACTCGTACCAGCCGTCGGGAATGCGGCGAATGCTGCTGTAGCGGCAGCGAGGCTCGGGCTTTCTTCGGGGTTTGTTTCAAACGTAGGTAATGACCGTTTCGGGAAAGAAGTTCTCGCAACCTTTGTGCGGGAAGGCGTTGACACACGGTACATCACCGTTAACGAGGGCATCCCGACTAATCATCATTACGTGCTTATGTATAATGCCGAGCGCACTATTCTCATTCGGCACGAAAATTACTCATATGCAATTCCAGAAGAATTCATTCCCCCTAAATGGATTTATCTTTCTTCAGCCGGTAAACGTTCGGAAGCATTTCACGGTGATCTGGCGGCATGGCTCAACGTGCATCCGGAAACAAAACTCGCGTTTCAACCCGGTACGTTTCAAATAGAGATGGGTAGGGGGAAACTTGCGCCACTTTATGCCGCCACCGAACTCGTTGCGTGCAATAAGGAAGAAGCTGAGCGTATCCTCGATCTCGGCGAAACGGATATAAAAGAACTCTTGAGTGACATGCGCGGTCTTGGTCCGAAAATTGTCCTTATCACTGACGGCCCAAAAGGATCTTACGTTTATGACGGGAAGGAGATGTTAAGGGTTCCCATGTATCCTGATACTAAACCGCCAGTTGACCGGACGGGCGCTGGAGACGCCTCGACTTCAACTTTTGTTGTTGCGCTTGCACTCGGAAAATCCATCAGAGAAGCGCTTCTATGGGGACCGATAAATTCGATGTCTGTCGTGCAGGAAATTGGTGCCCAGAAAGGACTCCTTGTGCGCACGACACTTGAGAAATATCTTGCCGCTGCGCCAGAAAATTATCGTGTCGAACCGCTGTGACTCGTCACGACAAAGGAAGGAATGTTCGTGTTCGCCACATGAATGATCAATAGAGCTGCTCCCGCACCTGTGATCGTAATGATCAGAATAGCGAAATAGGTATTTATTTTTTCTTTCATAATTTCATAATGCCCGCGCGAATGTTCTCGCGACTTCTTCTATGTGAGGCGCATCAAGCCCATAGTGTGCTAAAAGTTGTTCTGGTTCTCCCGATTGACCAAACTGATCGGCGATACCAATTCGCCGCATTGGTACGGGGTGATTTTCGGCAAGAAATTCCGCGACAGCACTCCCCAAACCACCCGCCACCTGATGTTCTTCAACGGTGAGAATACGCCCTGTGCGTTTCGCGACGTCGAGTACGGCTTCCGTATCGAGAGGCTTAATGGTGGGAACATGCAACACAACAGACTCTATACCGTCTCTCGAGAGTGCGCGGGCTGCCTCAAGCGAGGCATAACTTTGTGTACCGGTTGAAAGAATCGCGATTTGCGGTGTTTCCGACTCGAAAAGAGTAAGCGCTTTCCCTACCTGAAAAGGTGTTTCGGCCGTTGTAAAGACAGGAGTCGCCGCACGACCGAAGCGGATGTACACGGGCCCGTCTATTGCCGCTGCTGCGATAACTGCCTTACGCGCTTCCTCCGCATCTCCAGGAACAAGTACCGTCATGCCGGGTAGCATGCGCATCATGCCGATATCCTCAAGCATCTGATGCGTCGCGCCGTCGGGCCCTACTGAAACACCTGCGTGCATACCGCACACTTTCACTGGAACATGATTAAGCGCAATGGTCGTACGGATCTGCTCATAATTACGACCGGGACTAAATGCCGCATAACTCGCGATGTAGGGAATTTTCCCTGCAAGCGCCATGCCGGCGGCAAATGCCGCCATATTCTGTTCGGCGATACCCATCTCGATAAACCGCTCGGGAAATTCTTTCTGAAACCACTCAGCGCGTGTACTTTCGGTAAGATCGGCACAAAGTAC
>JAKBGA010000021.1:0-8427 GCA_021833245.1 bacterium
CTTATGGTTCTCGTAAACGAGCTAGAAAAAATTCCACGTATTTCAAAAACCGTACTCGTACAACTTGTAGTTATGCTCGCGCCTTTTGCGCCACATCTCGCAGAGGATCTCTGGGAGAAGCTTGGCAATGAGGGATCAGTGCATCAACAATCATGGCCTATGGCCACTCTCGCGACTACCGCAGAACAAAAAATTGTCGTGCAAGTGAATGGTAAAAAACGTGGATCACTAGCACTTGCTACAAACATTTCCGAAGTTGAAGTAGTTGCAGCAGCTCGAGCGCTCCCCACCGTCGCCAATGCTCTTTCTGGGGAAGAGCCAACGCGCATTGTGTACATACCGGGCAAGATCATAAATCTCATAGTTTGAAATGACACCTTCATTGCAGATGACTTTGACTATTTGATGAGTATTTGCTATAAATTATACCACATGAAAAAGCTCACGAAGACGAAAGGGCATGGAGCGGTAGAAACAAACTCTTTTTCTTTCGATAGTGCAGCGCTCGTAAAGCGACTTCTTGCGATGGCACCACCACGGGCGCGCGAAGTGCTCATTCGTCGCTTTGGATTAGGAGTAAATCCTGTTCGCGAAACACTCGAAGCAATTGGCAATTACTCCGGCATCACACGGGAGCGTGTTCGACAAATAGAGGCATCTGGACTTGATGCTATACGTGCAAGTAAGATTTTTAAGGAAGCGCACACCGCATTTGAGGAAATTGTGCAGCATATTCGTTCACTTGGCGTCATTGTGCCTGAGGAGACACTTCTTGCCGCATTGGGAAAAGATGAAAAAACGCGTAATCGATTCCGATTTTTTTTAATGCTCGACTCGACATTCTTACGAGAGCGCGAGACGAACGATTTTCTTGCACGATGGCATGTAGATGCTGTCACAGCAAAGCATATTCATAATGCGCTTTCGAAGCTCTACGCCTCACTGTCTGATGATGATGTGTTATCCGAAGGGGAACTGCTTGATCGTTTCCTCGAGGATCTCAAGGATGTCAACGATGCTTATAAGAATGAGGAAGTTTTAAGGCGGTGGCTTTCTCTTTCTAAGCACATCGGTAGCAATCCGCTTGCACAATGGGGTCGTGTTTCTGCACCTGCTATCCGTATCAAGGGTATTCGTGATTATGCATATCTTGCAGTAAAACGTCATGGTGCTCCGATGCATTTTTCCGCAGTTGCAAAAGCGATAAGTACACTCTTCTCTAAAAAAGCACATGTTGCAACGACGCACAATGAGCTCATCAAAGATCCTCGTTTTGTACTTGTGGGTCGTGGATTGTATGCACTTACCGAGTGGGGTTATAAACCAGGTGTCGTGCGCGATGTTATTCGTGAGACTCTTGAGAAAGAGGGTCCGATGAAGAAGGACGAGATTATCAAGCACGTAAAACGAGCGCGATTTGTCAAAGATAATACAATTCTTGTTAATTTGAATGATTCACGCTACTTTACGCGTCTAAAAGATGGCCGTTACGCAGCAGTGTAAAGACGGGTCAATAAACAAGCGGCGTCCGTTAAGCAATGGACGCCGCTTGTTTATTGCTATACTTCAGAAATACCATGATACCGTTCTTCAAAAAAGTTGATAAATTAGGGGGTAAATTCACCAGTAAAACTGGCGTTCGGCTTGAGCCGTGGCCGATTTTCATTCTCGCTGTCGCCGTTCTTCTCATGTCGTTTATTTTTATGCCGAGTGGTGTTTCCACAGCTCTATCGCTTGCACTTTTCCTTGCGCCCTTATGGTTGCCATTCTTGCTCATTGGTGGAGCGCTCATGCTTTGGCTCGCGCTCAAACGTGGTGAATTTATTTTTGCGCAATCCTACATCGTGCTTGAAATAAAACCCCCACGCAGTCTTGCAAAAACACCGCTCGCTATGGAGACATTCTTCTCAAGTTTGAATCTCACGGGGGGAGAATCAAACTGGTATGCGAAATGGATAAAGGGCGGTATCCGACCTTTTTTCTCTCTCGAGATGGCCTCGTTTGAAGGCCGCGTGCATTTCTTTATATGGACGCGTTCAAATTTGCGAAGGATTATCGAATCACAAATGTATGCGCAATATCCGGGCGTACAGATAATCGAAGTACCCGATTACACGCGACTTATTTCCGCTAAAACGGATGAATGGGCTATTTGGGGTTGCGACTACAAACATACTGCGAAAGATCCTTTGCCAATCAAAACCTATGTCGAGTACGGGCTTGATAAAGTGCAAAAAGAACCAGAACAAGTTGATCCACTGGCAAATCTTATTGAATTCCTTGGGTCCGCGGGGAAAGGAGAATACGTGTGGCTTCAATTCGTTATTCGTGCACACAAAGGTGAGAAGTATCACAAAAAAACTGAATCTGGGAAAGATTACACCTGGATAGACGAGGCAAAAGAGCTTGTCGAGGATATTCGAAAGAAAACGCGAGATTCTTATGTTGATATAGTCACGGGTGAAGAACGTCCGGGCTTTCCTAATCCAACAAAAGGCCAGTCAGAGATGATAGCAGCCATCGAACGCAATGTATCGAAAATTGCATTTGACGTAGGTGGTCGTTGCGTATATCTTGCAAAACGGGATAAATTCAACCCCGTCATGATTACGCACATCATTTCTCTTTTCAAACCATTCAGCACTGAGGGATGGAACGGAATAAATTCAACTGGATGGCTGAAGCAATTTGATGATTATCCGTGGGAAGTTGGTGTTGAGAAAAAAAAGGATCTGTATCGCCGTAAACTCGTCGAGGCCTATCGCCGCCGTCAATTTTTCTATGAGCCGTTTTCGTACGGTGCTTTTGTAGATGACGCAATGGTAATGAGTACCGAAGAGCTTGCGACCATCTTCCATATTCCTTCACGTTCCGTCGAGTCGCCGAGCCTCGAGCGCATCCAGTCTGCCGTAGGTACCGCCCCACCAAATTTGCCGACGTAATTCACATGCAGACACTCAAGCGCTATAGCCGGACGGCTGTTCCCACGATTATGTCTAGCGCCCGGCGTCATCCTAAATTGTGGATAGTACTACTTACACTCGGTATTCTTGTCGTTAGTGGTTGCTATCTTCTGCTGTTGCCACCAAGGAATTTTCCCACGGAAAGTACGGTGGCCATAAAATACGGCGCATCGGCATCTCTTGTCGCACAAACTCTTGCGGACGCACAAGTCATCATGCATCCGGAGCTGTTACAACTCATACTGCGTTTCTCAGGGGTACATAATCAAGCAAAGGCTGGTGTATACAGTTTCCCCGTGCCTGAAAATCTTCTCACCGTTGCGTATCGGCTCATCACTGGTGCATATGGTATTCCCTCCATACGCATTACTTTCCCGGAAGGAATGAGTGTGCGTGAGATGGCGACAGAAATTGCGGATGCGTATCCCTCAATATCTGCCAAAGAATTTATTTCAGCAGGACAATCCTACGAGGGTTATCTTTTCCCCGATACATACTTTTTTCCACCTTCTGCAGATGCTGCATCAATTATCAGTGCGATGCGTGCGAATTTCGATGCGAAAATGGCACCGTTATCGAATGAAATACGTTCTTCGGGGTATTCACTTTCAGATATAATCATTCTGTCATCTCTCGTTGAAAAGGAAGCGCGTACAAATACTGATAAGCGTATCGTTGCTGGCATTCTTTTCAACCGCCTCAGATTGGGTATGCCACTCCAGGTCGATGCAGTATTCGGGTATATTTATAATCGCGCCACATATTCACCGTCGCTGGCGGATCTTAAGGTCAATTCGCCTTATAACACTTATATTCATACTGGACTACCGCCAGGTCCAATCGATAATCCAGGTCTTAATAGCATTGAAGCAGTTTTAAATCCAATAAAAACGAAATATCTATACTATCTAACTGGTAAAGACGGACTCATGCATTACGCAACAACTTATGCCGGCCATCAATTTAATCTTAAGAAATATCTAAATTAGAATACATAATATGGATGTACGGGGGAAGAAAATATTTATAGGGCTTTCCGGTGGCGTCGATTCGGCCGTATCGGCGGCACTTCTTGTACGCGCAGGCGCACGAGTAACCGGTGTTTTTATCAAAGGTTGGTATCCTCCCGGGATGCCCTGTACGTGGGCGGCGGAACGTCGTGATGCAATGCGGATAGCCGCTCGACTCAATATTCCATTTCTCACATTCGACGCACACGCCGAATATAAAAAGAGCGTTATCGACTATTTGCTTACCGAATATCGTGCAGGACGAACACCGAATCCGGACGTCATGTGCAATAAGGGTGTAAAGTTTGGCGCGTTTTATCGCTTCGCGAAATCTCATGGGGCAGACGCCATTGCGATGGGGCATTATCGTCAGGGTGAAAAGGATCAGAGTTACTTTCTTTGGGCGGTGCCAAAGGAAATATTGGCCGCGACGTTATTTCCAGTAGGGAATTTTACGAAAAATGAGGTTCGCGCTCAGGCAAAACGATTTAAATTACCAGTAGCTAACAAGAAGGATAGTCAGGGCGTGTGTTTTCTTGGAAGTATTTCTGTTGAAGAATTCTTGCGTGCCGAGCTTAAGGTTTTTCCGGGACGTGCGCTCGATGAGCATGGCCGTGTAGTTGGAATGCATGAAGGCGCACTTCTTTTTACTATCGGACAACGCGTTCCTTTATGGGGGGCACGCAAAAAGGGTCCGTGGTTTGTCATAGCAAAAGATTCTACGAAAAATGAGCTCAGGGTAGGGAATACACGATTCCCAGTTACTACACCGGCACAACGTGGAATTCGATTCACTAATGCAAATTGGCTCAACTCTCCGATGTATGTACGAGAGGCGCAGTATCGTTATCGAGGTCCCCGTATCACGGGGAAAGTTGAAAATGACCAATTTATCTCCTCTGTGCCCCTTCAGGAGGTACTCGCCCCTGGCCAGTCAATCGTTTTTTATGGGAATGACGAACTTATTGGCGGTGGTATTATTTCCGTATGAATCATACACGCTTTTGGATCTTCGCAGCAATCGTCGTATTTGTCATCATCATCGGCCTTGTATTTTCGGTTCCGCACGTGCATGACGTGGTGCGGGTGCCGGCACCACGGGTGACGACAACCATGCCGATCGTTACGGTGCATGACACATTCAAGAAGGGTATACACACCATTGCTGGTTCGATAGAGGCACCTGATGCCTGCACAATCGTTACCCCCACCGCGAGACTCGAGGGTAACGCTTCGAGCACGGAAAGTATATTGATTGCAATCTCCATGCCGGCTGATACGGGTGTCTGTCTCCAAATACCGACAGTTATGAGTTTTTCGACGACAATTGCCGCCCCCTCGCATATACCAATAACTGCAACCGTAAACGGTTCAGTAGCATCCACCACTTCTTCATGATGGTTTTACCAACTATCACGAAAGCTGACGGTTCGATCGAAACATTCGATCCGGCGCGTCTCATCGTTTCACTTGAGCGTTCGGGTGCAGGAACACACGCCGCAGCACGTATTGCAGATGCAATCACGAGTACCGTAACTCCTGGTGCTTCTTCGAAAGAAATTTACACGCGCGCCTTTTCTCTTTTACGTAGAGAGGCACGTCCTATTGCAGCACGATATGCGTTGCGACGCGCGCTTCTTGAACTTGGTCCGACCGGACATCCATTTGAAGATTTTATCTCTCACCTCTATCGTGCAGAAGGGTGGCAAGTGGAAACACGCAAGATAATTCAAGGGAAATGTGTTTCGCACGAAACTGATTTCTATGCTTCCCATTCAGAACAAAATATGTTTCTTGCTGCTGAACTCAAATATCACAACGATCCGAGCTATAAAACTGATCTGAAGGTCGCCCTATATGTGAAAAGTCGTTTCGATGATATTTTTTCCTGCGATCCTATTGTACGCACCTGTCCGATTGATCGTGGATTACTCGTTACCAACACGAAATTTACTTCCGAAGCGATTACTTACGCTGAATGTGCCGGTGTTGAACTTCTGGGTTGGGGTTACCCACTGATTAACAACCTATTCGCGCGCATGAGTCATGCGCGCGTATATCCTATCACTGCGCTTACCGGTCTTGCGCGTGCCGAAAAACGGCTTCTTATCGAGCATGGCGTTATTGCTGTAGATGAAATCGTACGTAATCGTCGTCTACTCGATATCCTCCACCTATCAAGTGAACGAATTGGCGAGTTGCTCGCGGAATCTGAAGGTCTTCTCAATCTAACATTTGCGCATCATACTGCTGTTCTCGCATCCATATGACAAAACATTTTTCTATGAATTCATTTATCGCTGGTGTTATGCTCGGTACGTTTGTCACGGGCGCATGGTTTTTGGGCGGCAACATTGTCTCACTATCGCCCACGTCATCCGTCCCATCCCCTGCAACAAGTACCGCTCCCACAGTCGTCGAGAGTGGTGCCCTTTCGGTGTCCGACCAGCCCTCGGGGAATACCGTTATTGTTGAATCCGTTACGGTACCGCCGCCCGGTGTTTGGGTGGCGGTGCGCGAGATGCAAGGGAACAGCTTGGGGAACGTGCTTGGCGCTGCATACGCACGTGGTCCTCGGCATAATTTTACGGTCCCACTCTTGCGAGCGACCGAACCTGGCCGTTCCTACGCGATTGAACTTTATCGCAATGACACAAATGGCACCTTTAATTTCACGAAAGATAGCATCTACGTGGATTTCAACACAGGAGCACCAGTTATTGCCTACTTTATAACCATTAAATAACATGACATTCTCCCAATCTTCGAAAGAACCGTTTAAAATAAGTCGTTCAAAAATCGATCTGTTCACCGAATGCCCACGCTGCGCCTATCTCGATTTACGGTTCGGAGTGAAGCGCCCATCGATGCCCGCATTTTCGCTCAACAATGCGGTTGATGAACTCCTGAAACGCGAGTTTGATATTCATCGCACGCAGGGCAGCGTGCATCCTCTCTTGGAGAGATACGGTCTCGATGCCATACCATTTGCCGATGATCGGCTTGAGGAATGGCGTGATGCACTTCGCCGCGGAATCACCTACCTACATACCCCAACAAATATACTCGTACGGGGCGGTATCGATGATGTCTGGATTAATCCCGCCGGTGAGCTCATAATCGTCGATTATAAGGCCACTAGCAAGAAGAAGGGTCCGAGCACGGAAGAAGATCTGTATGACTCCTATAGACGACAGATGGAAATCTACCAATGGTTATTCCGTAGGAACGGATTCCCCGTTTCTCCAACCGGATATTTTGTCTATGCAAACGGAAAATCTGACGCGCGTGCTTTTGACGGAAAGCTTGAATTCGATATAGAACTTATCCCTTATACTGGTAGCGATATATGGGTCGAGCCAACGATTTTTTCTATAAAAGAGATGCTCATGGGTAATAAGATCCCGGCTGTGGGAACAGCGTTCGGCGGTGGTCCATGCGAGTATTGCACATATCGCGAGCAGGCCGATAAAAAATTGCTTGTCTTACATCATGGAGGGGAAGAATGATAGTTTTCGTGAGCGTGTTTTTGCAGTAGTGCGGAAGATCCAGAAAGGGGAAACCTTATCGTACGCAGACGTTGCGCGGCGTTGCGGCTCACCGCGCGCGGCACGCGCAGTTGGTGCTGTGCTTCGTACCAATTACAATCCGACGATTCCGTGTCATCGCGTCATTTACTCTGACGGAACGCCAGGTGGTTACAATCGCGGCAGTACGCGCAAAAGATGTTTGCTTATCCGCGAAGGGGCGTTATGAATGTCGTCCTGGATTCTTCTTGGAAGAAACGTTTTGAGAGCGAGTTCTCTAAGCCGTATTTTGCGGAATTGGTCGCGTTTGTGAAGAATGAGTACAAAAATGAGGTGGTGTATCCGCCGCCTAAGTATATTTTTCGCGCACTCGACCTTTGTCCCTTCGAGAAGGTAAAGATTGTGATCCTCGGACAAGATCCCTATCATGGCGCGAGACAAGCGAATGGTCTCTGTTTTGCGGTGAATGAAGACGCCACGCTTCCGCCATCTCTACAAAACATTTTTAAAGAAATCGAGAGTGATCTCGGGAAACCGCTCGTGCACCGAAGTGGCGATCTTTCCCGCTGGGCGGGACAAGGAGTGCTTCTCTTGAACGCGACATTGACTGTTCGTGCGCACGTGGCCGGTTCGCATCAGGGACATGGGTGGGAGCTTTTTACCGATGCTGTTGTTCGTGTGCTTTCTGAAGAGCGCGAGCATCTCGTTTTCATGCTTTGGGGTAACTACGCGAAAGCGAAAGGTGCGCATATCGATCGTGCCAGACACCTCGTCCTTGAGGCCGCGCATCCTTCGCCTTTTTCAGCGGCGAACGGTTTTTTCGGTTGTAAACATTTCAGCAGGGCTAATGATTATCTTATTGCGCAAGGCGAAGCCCCGATTGATTGGCTGTAAATGTTATCCCCACCTCACCCCTCCGTTACATCC
>JAKBGA010000022.1:0-8091 GCA_021833245.1 bacterium
CTTAATTCTAGCGCAGAGCTTCTCGCGAACCACGTCGCGTTTACCGGTTTCTTTACGGCGCTCGAAACGTTGCTACCAACGACGGTTCGTTTTACCTCGATTCATCTTTCGCTCAATACCGCTGTTCCTGGCACCACCGGTGGACAATCAATTACTTTTGATGGTACGGGTGTTGCAAAGACTTTTAACGCACTTGCGGCCGCTTCGAACGCATTTGCCGCCGACGGACGCATAAAAGACGCGGTTTTTTCAGACTTTGTTGTTAATAAGGATAATTCCGTATCCTTTTCACTTTCTGCCTCACTTGATCCAAAACTCATTGCCTTTACGCCTTCATCCATCACTTCCACATCAACATTCATGTCAGCGTCTTCGTCTGCACCAACACCATGATCAACCGTATCCTTCCCATAGCAGCACTCATAATTGCCATCGGTATATTCTTTGGGTATATAAATCCAACATGGAATGGTTCGATAGCAACAGCAAAGGCGGCTATCGCTTCTGATGACCAAGCACTTGCTGCCGCAAACGCCTTTGCTGTTCAGCAAAATCAACTTGTCCAAGCGCGTGCTGCGATTAATCCCGCAGATCTAACACGGCTTGCTACATTGCTTCCCAGCTCAGTCGATGATGTTGGTTTTATACTCGATTTGAACGCACTTGCGGCGCGTAGCGGGATTTCGCTCTCCAATATAAATGTCATGGCAAATGGGGAATCTGCGGGATCTGGAAATTCAAACGCTGCCGGATTCTCGGCAGCTACGAATCCGGTCGGATCAATCGATCTTTCTCTTTCTGCGGTTGGAACCTACGCCGCCTTGCAAGCGTTTCTCAGAGGCGTGGAAGAAAGCGAACGCCTTATAGATGTTCGAAATATTATAATAGCTGGTTCTGACACAGGGGTCTATAATTACGATATTACGATGCGTATTTACTGGCTACGTTAAAAGTGATTTTTGTAATATGAAATCAAACACAATCGTCATCATCATCATTACACTCCTTATTGCCGCTGGCGCTTATTGGTATTTTTTCATGGGGACGGGGAATCAGCCACCCTTATCCACCAATAACGTGCCTGTAAGTCAGGCACAGTCTCAATTTGAGACGCTGGTCAGTGAACTCCAACCGATTTCATTTAACACCGGTATTTTTTCAGACCCACGCTTCACTGCATTAGTCGATATTACGACGGTCATCTCTCCAGAACCGTCTGGCCGTCCCGATCCACTGGCGCCCATTCCTGGCGTGACAGGGCATTAAGTAATGAATCTTCTCGGCTTACTTGTTGAAAAAGGACTCCTTTCCGCCCAGGATCGTGCGAAAGCGGAAGCCGAGCTTGCGAAGCACCGCCCGCTTTCCGAAACGCTTTCTGAACGTGGGATCTCAGTCAAGGATGCACTTAATGTGGCAGGGGGAGTATATGGGTTCCCAACACGCGTATTGGGGGATCCGCCCGCCAATGACGATGTACTAAATTACATTCCAATTGATTCGGCTCGTTATTACGGATTCGTACCGCTTGATATGGCGGAAGGCGCGCTCGAGGTTGGCATTATCGATCCAGACAACATAGAGGCATTTGATGCATTGCAATTCATATCGGGGAAAATAGGTATACCTTACAAAATCTTTCTCATCACAAAGGATGATTTTAATCGGGTACTTGACGCGTACCAAAACCTTTCGGGTGAAGTCGGCAAGGCACTTTCTGAATATGAAACGGTTTCGAAACCTTCTCCTGCCGAGGTGTCTCAGGCATCGAAGACGCCGGTTTCTTTGGAGGACTCGACTACAACCACGAACGAAACGCTCAATCTCTCCGGTCCCCATGAAAATTTAAAAGAAGATGCTCCCGTCACGAAAATCGTTTCAACGCTGCTGCGTTATGCCATTGAGGGGCATTCATCCGATATTCATATTGAACCTTCACCAAAAAAGACACGGGTTCGTTTCCGTACGGATGGCGTTCTCCACACCTCGCTTGAATTGCCACGGAATGTACACGAAGCGGTCGTTGCGCGCGTCAAGATACTTGCGAAACTACGTCTTGATGAAAAACGTAAGCCTCAAGACGGGCGTTTTTCTGCGTATGTTGAAAAACACCGCATTGATTTCCGTGTCTCTACGTTTCCGACTGAATTCGGCGAAAAGGTTGTGATGCGCATCCTCGACCAGTCGACTGCGACTGCGACCTTGGATTCAATCGGATTTTCAAAAGAACAACTCACCTCAGTCCGTGCCATGATGCAGGCACCTTATGGCATTATTCTCATTGCGGGACCGACCGGTTCAGGAAAATCTACCACGCTTTTTGCTATGCTTTCCGAACTTGATCGTGAAAAGTTCAATATCGTCTCGCTTGAGGACCCGGTTGAATACGAAATTCCCGGAGTTTCACAAAGCCAGGTACGGCCGGAAATCGAATACACATTTGCGAGCGGATTGCGCTCCATCCTCCGTCAAGACCCGGACATCATCATGGTCGGCGAAATTCGCGATAAAGAAACTGCGGTGCTTGCAGTGCAGGCAGCTTTAACCGGCCACCTCGTCTTCTCTACTATCCATACTAATACCGCTGCGGGGGCAATTCCGCGACTTATTGATATGGGTGTCGATCCATTTTTTATCGCGCCAACACTCGTCTCTGTCATCGGGCAACGGTTAGTTCGCAAGCTCTGTGAAGACGCCAAAAAGGCTTTTCCAGTCACGGAAAGTATAAAGGAACTGATTGAACGAGATTTCGCTGACTTGCCCGAAAAGTATCGTCACGAATTACCATCGTTTACCCAATTCTATCATGCAGGGTCGACGAATGAATGCCCAAACGGCACACGTGGTCGTACCGCAGTTTTTGAAGTGCTGCGTATGGATAAGGATCTTGAAAGGGTAGTACTGAAAGAGCCTGTCGAAGAGAGTGTATATGCCGTCGCACGGACGGGTGGTATGTTTACCATGCGTGAAAGCGCCATACTAAAGGCAGCCATGGGCGAGATTCCTTTTGAAGAGGTCAATACGCTTGGCGGAGAACTTCTCCCCGTCGGGGATACGAATTGACCTATGGACGTAGTATACTTTCACCAATGACCTATCGCGTGTATCTCGTCGACGATGACAAATTTCTTCTTGATCTCTATGCGGTCAAATTTAAGAACGCGGGACATGACGTAAGTGTATTTGGTAGTGGCGAGGAGCTTTTAGCGGCCCTTCAGAAAGGGGACGCAAAAATACCAGATGCCATCCTTATCGATCTTATTATGCCAGGCATGGGCGGTTTTGGCGCGCTTGAGTCTATACGAAAAAATCACCTTGTTCCAGACTCGAAAATCATAGTTCTTTCAAATCAAAGCCAGAGTTCTGATTTTGGAAAGGCGAAACAGTTTGCCGTTGACGGCTATATTATAAAGGCATCTGCTATTCCGTCTGAAGTGCTCGCCGAGACCGTTCGCATAATCGAATCATCCTCTAAGGGGGTTTCTTCCTAGTATCTATATGGCCATTGAAAAACGTCTCACGGAACTCCTTAATGTTGTCGTCGCGGAAGGCGGCTCTGACCTACATATTTTTGCCGGAGGATCACCCATGATTCGTGTTGCGGGCGAGTTAATTTCACTCGCTAAATACCCAGCATTTACACCTGATGACACCGAATCAATGCTCAAAAGCGTTGTGCCGCAGGATCGGTGGGATTCTTTTAAAAAGGACCAGACTATCGATCTTTCCTATGCACACAGCGCGAACGAACGTTTCCGAATCAATGGTTATCGCGTGCAAGGGGCGACAGCGCTTGCGCTTCGACTCATACCATCCTCATCTCGTACGTTTTCCGAACTCAACTTACCTTCGGTGCTTGAAGTCTTCACGCAGCGCGAACAAGGTTTCTTCCTTTGTGTCGGTCCGGTCGGGCAAGGTAAATCAACGACACTTGCGGCTATGATAAACCGCATCAATGAAACGCGGGCGGAACATATCCTCACCATTGAGGATCCCGTCGAATACCTCTTCATACAGAAAAAGTCACTCATAAATCAACGCGAGATTCACATCGATACGCCTGACTTTCATGCCGCGCTCCAAAGCGCGTTTCGCGAGGACGTAGACGTTATCATGGTTGGCGAGATGCGCGATTATGAAACCATCTCATCGGCTGTGACCGCCGCCGAAACTGGTCACCTTGTCTTTTCAACGCTTCATACCAATAACGCAGCGCAGACCATTGATCGTATTATAGACATGTTCCCCGCCGAACAGCAGGATCAAGTGCGCGTACAGCTAGCTGGTTCTCTCGCGGCAATATTTTCCCAGCGGCTTATCCCGCGTATTTCGGGCGGGCTTATTCCAGCATACGAGCTCCTTATCAACAATAATGCGGTGGCGAACCTTATCCGCGGGGGACAGACCCACGAGATCAGTGGCATTATTCAGACTTCTTCACAGGAGGGTATGATCGATATGGATCGCATGCTTTCGGATCTTGTGCACCGGGGAGAAGTAACCGTCGAACATGCCTACGAACACGCTATGGATCCGAAGACCTTCGAGCACTACCTATAATCATGCTTTTCAAATATCACGCGATTGATCAGGATGGACAGGAGCGCGACGGCACCATAGAGGCCCCTTCGCAAGAGGTAGCGATTTCTGCGCTTCAGCGGCGCAACCTAATTATTTCTGCAATAGGTTCTGCAGAAAAGCGCTCGCTACTCAATATGGACATCGCGTTCTTCAACCGAGTATCAAATAAGGAAATCGTCATTCTCTCTCGGCAAATAGCAACCTTATTTGAGGCACAGGTCTCGGCACTTCGCGTGTTTCGCCTTCTTGCTGCTGAAGTTGATAACAAATATCTCGTAACCATTCTCTCCACCGTCGGAGATGATATTCAAGGGGGAATTCCGATTAGCAAGGCCTTGCAACGGCACCCAAAGGCTTTCTCGGCGTTCTATGTGAATATGGTTCGCGCTGGAGAAGAGTCTGGAAAATTGTCTGAGACATTCAATTATCTTGCCGACTATCTCGACCGTTCCTACGATCTCATCAGTAAAGCAGAAAACGCTCTTATTTATCCGTTATTTGTTATCGGCGTTTTCTTTGCGGTGATGACGCTCATGCTCACACTTGTTATACCGAACATAACCGCTGTTCTCGTCGATTCCGGCCAGCCGATACCAATCTATACACAGATCATCATCGGATTCTCGAATTTTCTGATCCACTATGGCATTTTCATACTCATTGCGCTTATTGGTCTCGGTGTTTACGCATGGCAACTCGGGAAGACCGAACGCGGGAAACTCGTTCTCGACAGTCTGAAGATCGGCATACCCTATGTCGGGAACCTTTATCGTAAGTTGTATCTTTCGCGTATTGCAGACAATTTCGCCACAATGCTTCTTTCGGGCGTCTCGGTTGTCGAAGCGATTGAGGTTACGTCCTCGGTTGTGGGCAATTCAGCATTTAAGGTCATACTCGAGGAAGTCGGGAAGGATGTGAAAGGAGGTTCCTCAATTTCGGACTCACTCGCCAAACACCCGGACATACCCGGTATCATGGTAGCCATGACTCGTGTTGGTGAGGAGACTGGAGAGCTTGGTAAAATACTTACAACACTCGCAAAGTTCTATAATCGCGAAGTACAAAATGCCGTCGATACTCTGGTCGGACTTATCGAACCGATAATGATTGTGGCTCTCGGGCTCTCCGTTGGTATATTGGTTGCTGCCGTTTTGCTCCCGATTTACAATCTCGCAAATGCTATATAGATTAGTGTGTTATCCACACCCCTTATTCCGCTGACAACTTGCGTCTAGTACAATTAACCTATTAATCATTTATATAATTTATGTACAAAAATCGTTTCCGGGGCTTCACTCTTATCGAATTACTTGTTGTGATTGCTATCATCGGTATTCTCTCGGCTGTCGTACTCGCGGCCCTCAATACGGCGCGGCAAAAAGGTAATGATGCTGCCATTGAATCTGATCTGTCGACTGTGCGAGATGAGGCAGAAATATATTATGGTGGTGGTGGTGGCAATACTACTCCCAATAGTTATGGTACACTCGGCTTTTCCGTCGGTACATATTGTACAGCTGCGACTGCCAGTATGTTCAGTGATCCGGTTATTCAGAAAGCAATGACGGGTGCGTTTTCTAATGCGGGGTCACCGACTACTAATGGTGTGGCTTGCCAAGCAAGTGGAACGAGTTTCGCCGCCGCCTCACAGCTCACTGCAGCAGCAGGTACATGGTGGTGCGTTGATTCAACAGGCGTATCGAAACTCGAACCAGCGACAGTTCCGTTTCCTACTAGCTTCACAAATACCGCTTGCCCCTAGTTTGAGTCTACTTGCGCTCTCTGTTTCGCTTTTCGTTTAAGATAGATCTTACATAACAGAATCCAGCAGTAAAACTGCTGGATTCTGTTATTATCTACACAATGTCTCTCTTTCCGCCCGTGATATTTTTCATGCTCGGGGCAGTAACTGCAAGCTTCGTGGGTGTACTTGTTGGCCGGCTTAATACCGGACAAAGTTTTCTCGTTGGTCGATCACGCTGCGATGCTTGTGGGGAATTTTTGCATCCCGTCTCGCTTATACCTATCTTCTCGTATCTTATTTTGCGAGGCCGTGCGCAATGTTGTGGCACATGTATCTCAGCAATTTCTCCTTTAAGCGAGGTAGTTCTTGGGGCATTCTTTGTCCTGGCATACCTAAAACTTGGTTTCGTGAATGCGCTTCCATTTATGTTCCTTTCATTATCTATATTACTCGCACTCGTTCTTTATGATCTTGCACATCAGATACTGCCGCCTTGGCTTCTGGCGGCATTCGTATCCATAGCCACGATAACGGGTTTCGTGGCCGCACCATCACTGACTGCTTTTCTGGGGACGATCCCTGCTGCTTTGTTTATCGCTGCATCCCTTGCACTAATCAATCTCCTCTCGCGCGGTCGCGCTATGGGTCTCGCTGATGCACCGTTTGCGCTCGGATGCGCTCTCCTGACTGGCTCAACAGCATTGACCGGATTTGTTTTTTCATTCTGGATCGGCGCAGTTATTGGGATAATCATATTGGCGCGGAGGCCTCGTGGCTCTAGAATGATGGTTGAGGTGCCGTTTGCGCCATTCCTGGCCGCCGGTTTCCTTCTCGCATACTTTACTCAATGGAACCTATTCATCCTCGTCGGGGCTTTACACTGATTGAGCTCTTGGTCGTGACGGCAATCATTCTCATCGTGACGGCGGTTACGATTACCAGTCAAGCTTCTTTTAATAAAACCATTATACTTGCAAATACGGCATATGATATTGCGCTTACAATGCATTCTGCTGAGAATTTTGGACTCGGTAGTCGCGCGGTAAATGGCGTCATGAATGCAGGATATGGAGTACACTTTGATATGGCCGCGCAAAATTCTTTCATTCTTTTCGCTGACACCTATCCGGCGGTTGGATCCTCTGGTACTTTTTGTCACACCACGGTAGGTGTTCCTGGTGGTCCGGGCGCTATCCCGGGCGATTGCGTTTACGAACCACCAAGTAACACGGGTGGGTCTGACCAGATAATAAATGATTATACGCTTCAAAATGGTATTACCTTAAACAGTCTCTGTGTTTATTCAGACCTTTCTTCTTCTTGGAGCTGTAGCAATACTAATAATAATAATTTCTCAACACTTGACGTTGTCTTCGCACGTCCAAACGGTGATGCCACCATCAGTATTGGTGGCACATTTGTATCTCCTTCTCCCTATACGAAAGCATGTATAGCCGTTACATCACCGCAAGGAGGTCTTCGCTACGTTTCAGTTGATACGTTGGGAGAAATAAGTGTAAGCGCCTCCCCATGCTCATGAAAAACAAAATAACATACGGATTTACGCTCATTGAGCTTATGGTCGCAATTGGGCTATTTGCGTCTATCATGACTATAGCCGCAAGCGCTTATCTCACAATGATTCACGTTAATCAGCAGGCACAAGCCATTTCGACTGGAATCGACAACGTTTCTTTCGCGCTTGAAAGCATGACGCGCAATATTCGTTCCGGTTCTGCTTATGGTTGTCCAACAGCGGGTAGTAATTG
>JAKBGA010000023.1:0-7697 GCA_021833245.1 bacterium
CGACGAGTACAGCGTCTTCTTGAGCGCCCTCCCCTGTTGCCATCATTGCTTTCCAAATCGCTGCGGAGATTTTATCGAAATTGAACGGAACGAGACGACCATCACGCTTTTCAACCCTTGGGATCATTAAACGATAACGAATCGTCTCTTTTGAAACTGCCTCTTCCTCTTCCTTAGGGGCCACTAGTTCTGTTTCTGTTGTTTTTGAAACATGCGCGACTGCAGTTTTTTTATGAACGAAGACCTTTGCGGTTTTGGGCATCATAATTTCAAGAGGTTAGTAATCAATAACGATACAACTTAAGTTTAACTCCGATTATTCTAAATACCCTGTGGATAGAGTTATTCTGAAATGATTGGAAAATTTTTCAATAAAAGCGGCGTGCCAGTTGCAATGTTGTGCGCCTGCGCAAAACCAGCTGCAGTTTCAAGGACATAAAGAGCTGGTGCCGATGGGTAAAAGACATTCGGAAATGATGACGTTGCCACATTCCGCGCTATGTAAACAACGCGCCCCTTATTATCCAACCAAAACATGTCAAGTGGCACAAGCGTATTCTTCATCCAAAAACCATAATAATTAGGCTTCGGAAATACAAAAAGCATTCCATAATCTTTTGGAATGCTTGTTCGACCACCGAGGCCCTTTTCTCTAGCTATTTCGGTTGTTGCGTACTCAATTCTCAAGGACACGCCGCCAAATGATGCTTCATGGGATATTTTAGTCTCATTGGTTGTCCTATAAGCAAAAATAATAAAAGAAACTGCAATAATAACAGTGAGCACAACACCTATTATGATGTGCTTCCTGCATTTCATGCTCATAAGTATATCTCACTGTCTCAAAAATTACGTAATAGAATGTTGATTCTACGAATAGATGATAATAAGTTTTTTATTTTAAAGTTTATATTAAATCTTTACCGTGCTTTGTGCGTGTCTCCGCAAGGAATTCTTCTCAAACTACAATTGGCACTTTGTTCAGAATGGTTTTAGTTTATCGTGATTAATTATGTAGCTATGTAAATTGTAATAAATATGAAGTGCCAGCGTCTTAATAAATGATGTGCCCCATGATAAAATAAACTTGCGAACAACAATAGGAATAATTACTAAACAAGTAACGGAAAATATTGATACTATATAAATAATATATGAAAAAGATACTTATTTCGTTTTCGGTAGGATTGACGCTCTTGAGTACTGCAATACCTGCGAGCGCAGCAACATTGACGACAAATCAGATTCAAGCTGTCATATCGCTCCTTCAGGCATTCGGTGTGAGTACCACCACAATTGCAAATGTTCAACAGACACTGAATGGAGCAGAAACGAGCATTGGAAGCACCTCAGCAACGGCTACAACAACTGCAACGATGCTCACACCAAATGCAATTGGATTCTTGCATATAGGTGACAGTGGAAGCAGGGTCAGACTCCTTCAGATGATGCTCGCCGCTGACCCGGGTATTTATCCACGGGGAATTATTTCAGGATTTTTCGGGAAATTAACTAGCGATGCACTGAAACGTTATCAAAAAAAACACGGACTTGATCAAGTGGGTTTCGTCGGTCCAGAAACCCTAAAATTTCTGGGTAGAAACATGGAAAGGAATCCAATAGCGGTCGAAAATGTCAGCGGAAACGCCTCCTCGACTATCAGTATCGGTGAAGGACATACTTTCTGCGCTATTGTTCCTCCGGGACACCTGATCGCTCCGGGATGGTTGCGTCATCATGATAGTGAGCGACCAGTGATACCAACCTGCCAAACACTTCCACCAGGAATCGAAAGTCAGATCAACGGTGCTACGACTACCCAATCAGCAACAAACGCAACAGCGCCAACCATTTCTGGAATCTCCATAAATGGCACTACCGCCTCAACGACAAGTATCGATTGGACAACAGACGAACCGGCAACGAGCTATATTGATTACGGGACGACATCATCGTATGGTTATACCGTCACGGATGGTACAGTACTATCGACAAGTCACGATATAGAACTCTCTGGACTGACTGCGTCGACGCTTTATCACTTCCGTATCACTTCTACAGATGCCGCAAACAATACGGCTACTACAAGCGATGAGACATTCACAACGTCCGTCGCGTCCGACACGACACCACCTGTTATCTCACTGATCTCAGTAGGATCAATTGCCTCGACCTCTGCCGACGTATCCTGGACAACGAGTGAACCGGCAACGAGTGAGGTATACTTCTCAACATCATCACCGCTTGATCTTACGACCGCAATGACGATGACAGGGAGCGGACTTCTTATGACCCATTCCTTAACGCTTTCGCCACTTACCGCAAGTACGACATACTATTATGTTATTGCATCTCAAGATGCTTCAAACAACATGGCGACTACGAGCGAAAATTCTTTCGCGACCCTCTCGCAATAGCGCATAAGCGTAGTAACAGGCAGTTACAGAATAACCGGTCATCTGCATTATCAGATGATCGGTTATTCTGTAACTAACCTCTGCGCATTTATTTATTCCAGGCGTAAACAAAATCACCAAGTGTCAATTCTCGTTCGATTTCTCATGTGGCTTAGGAAAATGCAGCATAATTTTAACTATATCTAGGATATAATTGATGTGTTCCTGCTAATTTAGCGCACCATCAGGATCGAAAATACGTGCTTGCTTTTAGCGGGAAGAAGTAGCACTACCATATTTAGATATGGGAAAGTTTCTACCTGCTTCTACTATTTTCTTATTTTTTATACTCATCATTCCATCAATAACATTTGCTGGAACGGTTTTTGATCAGAATTTAAGCCCGGGCATGACAAGACCTGAGGTACAGACGCTTCAAGAATTTTTAAATCGACTTGGATTTACTGTTGCACAAACAGGTAGCGGTTCTCCAGGGGATGAGACGACAAAGTTCGGTGTTGAAACAACGGCGGCATTAAAAAAATTCCAAAAATCGTACAATATTGTACCCGCTGCCGGTTATTTTGGCCCCCTCACACGAGCCGTGGCGAATACAATTTACAATAAATCACCTTCGTTGTTCAAAAATCATATAGCGACTTCATCCACACTAGTCACAATGTCCGATCTTGAATCGGAAATTAAAGCCCTCCGCGCCGAAATCGCTTCGATCGCTAATCAAACTGCGAATAATTTCAACGCGAAACGCGATTAGCATAACAAACCGCGGGTTCTCTAACGGCTCTATTTCTGGAGACTCAATTTCTGACAGTACAATATCGGGTGGTTCAATTGCGAATACGCACTTAACTGGAACGACCACGGTTGACAACATGGTTTCAACAGGAAATGTTACCAACCCAAGCATGGCTAACTCACTCTGGTATGGCACAAGTACAGGTTCTGTTATCCCCCTTTCTCTTGGTACGACCCTTTCTATAGCGAACGGCACGTTAAACGCCTCAACTAGCGTTACTGGTGTGATTAACTATATTGCGACAGCATCAAGTTCAGTACCCCGAACGCTTACATCAAAACTCGGCGATATTGTAAGTGTCAAGGATTTCGGAGCAAAAGGAGATGGTATCACCAACGACACGGCAGCGATCCAGGCGGCAATAAATGCGGCTGGTAGTTATGCCAGTATTTTCTTCCCCACTGGCACATACCTTGTAACGTCTGGTCTCACGATCACTAATGATCGTGTTGTACTATATGGCACTGGAAAATACTCATCGCGAATTGAATTTGAACCCACGGTTAGTAATACCGTTTTGTTTACATTCCGTAGTGCCGGAGGGGGTATTATATGGCAAGATGCGCTACGTGACATAGGGATTGAGTCTGAGGGTAATACACTTTCAAAAACGGCGGTAAAAATTGTTGATTCTAGTGGTTTTTATATGCATAACGTTGTAATTTATCCTTTCGCAAGTACTGGGAATGACGCCATCGGCATCTGGCTTCAAGGACGTGAAACGGGAACATTCTCAAAAATAGATTCTTGGGCAGATCTTCCATTGTGGATTGATAAGAATCCAGATACTGCGACGTCTACTCTTGATCTAGATCAAACTCACTTTTCAGATATGTATTTGAGTGCTAATGATGCGCAACCAGTTATTAAAGTAACAGATGGTGTTCAATTAACTAATGTGACATTTGATGGATATGAAGAGTGGGCAGGTGGAAATGATGGGTTTTATTGGAATGACACCACTAGCAACGCGATTAGTTACGGTCTCTCGTTTAATAATGTTCGCTGGGAACAGGGTTCCGGTGGTTGGATGTTCTATCTAAATCACCACACAGGTATACAAAACTTATCTTTCAATAATATTACTAATAATTCGGCGTCTGGAACAAATGGTTTTTATCTTCGCAATGTAAACGGTGTATCTTTTGATAATGTCGATTACCAAGGTTCAACGGGTACAGCCTTGGATGCCGCTTCCGCAACTGATGGAAATATACATTTTTCTAATACTACATTCCACGCAGGATCTTCTGTATTATTGAACGGGGCAAGCGCGATTGATGGCGGATACACAACGTATAATGCAAACATTAACTATCCAGCAAGTAGTTATTACAGCATTCCAAATACTCTTGACCTATCGTTAAATCCGAGCATAAATTCTACAGTACCGATCAACCAAATTGACGCACCTATTTTGACACTCACAGCAAGCTCCACAGCGGCAGTAGGAGGTCCGGCAATGGGTGGATTACTCCTTGTGACGGATGAGTCTACGTGGGCAAGCGGTATAATCATGCTAAAAAACACAATGCAACCAGCGATCGTTAGCGACATTTATTCATTTTTTGGGACAGTTAAGGATACGCCCAATAAATATAATATCTATTGGGATCCGAATATGAACAGAATCATGGTACAAAACAATCGTACCCCCGTAGCAAAACTAATTTTCACACTGATTGGCCAAGGAGAGCATTATCCAGCACCGTAACAAAAAAGTAGAACCATTCATCTTATCATGGTAGCGTTCTTTCATGACTAAAGATGAGCAATGGCTTCTAAAAGAGAAATATGGTGGAGAGAAGATATCGGAATTCACAGCTGATAGACACCGCCTTTCTATTGGCGAGCCCTTAGCATACGTTATCGGCTGGCAACCGTTTCTTGACTTAAGAATCAATCTCGATTCAAAACCACTCATCCCTCGCACCGAGACAGAATTGTGGACAGAACAATTACTCAAAGAAACGAATTCCACCGCACATCTTAAGTTCCTAGACCTATGTGCTGGAAGTGGTGCTATAGGCTGTGCAGCACTCGCAAGATTACCAAACGCCCATGTGTACTTTGGCGAGATAGATCAGGCACATAAGATGACCATTTTAAAAAATATACGCGAGAACAATTTAGATGAATCACGCGCCTCTGTACACATCGGTGACCTTTTCAACTCATTCAGCAACATGCAGTTTGATATTATAGCAGCGAATCCACCTTATATTCCCACCAATCGTGTACTACCATCGAGTGTTTTTAACTACGAACCCCATCTCGCCCTCATGGCCGGTGAGGATGGACTTGACATCATTCGTCGTATCGTAAATGAGCTCCCTAAATACCTCACAATAACTGGTACAGCGTGGATCGAATGCGACAGCACTACAGCTGAAATAGTCAAAGGATTAGTGTCGGTTCAAAATCTTCATGCCAAAGTACGTACTGATCAATACGGGAAGCCTCGCATCGTTGTCGTATCATTTCACTAATGTCAGTAAAGCCACTTAACCATTTCTTCTGCACTCTATGCTTGTTAACCTGTCTCTCCGTTTCTCAAAGCATAATAAATAACATGAACATCATCTTCCCGGCAACCATGGTACATCTTTTCATATCGCTTATACTAATTTGTATACTCTCTCGGACCATATACTTTCCCTACCATGAAGGAATTTGGACTTTGGATGTTTTTACCCGTCGTCTCATCAATGTGAGGATGCTCACAATTAACGCATCATTGCTATTAGCTAACGTAGGTTATTTCACTCAAGAAGTTTTGAGTCTGTCTCTTTCGCGTGTGCAAGATGTTATGACCAATGTCACGTGAGTTCTCCTTTCATTCCTTATGTATAGACACCATAAACGTTCAAAGTGTCAGCATTGTTGATGTCACGCGTTGGGTATTTCCGCAACCCAGGCGAATATGTGACCTTATTCTCAGGCGTGTTCCACTTGACCCACAAAGAGACAGTATCTGATACAATCGGATATGTATGTCTGAACCACTTTCTACTGAACCCTACAAAGGCGTGCGTGACTTCTATCCGACTGACTGGGCACGGCAAGAAGCATTATTTACGCGCATTCAACAAACACTCGCGCTTTGGGGCTACGAAGAATATAACGCCTCCCCTCTTGAGAGGGCTGAACTATATGAAGCAAAGACTTCGGAGGAGATCGTAAATGAACAGACCTATACTTTTACCGATCGCGGTGACCGTCGTGTTACGCTACGGCCTGAAATGACCCCGACTCTTGCGCGGATGGTAGTAGCTAAGCAACGTGAACTCGTTTTTCCCCTTAGGTGGTTCTCCATCGGAAGTCGGTTCCGATATGAACGACCCCAGAAAGGCCGCTTGCGCGAATTTTACCAGGTGGATGTAGACCTGGTCGGTCTACCCGATGGAGAAGCGGATATTGAGGTCGTGCAACTTGCGGCATCTATACTCAAGTCATTTGGGGCTACTGAGGACGACTTCGTTATCCATATGAACTCGCGCCCACTCTTAAACGCCGCATGTGCGGCAGTTGGGCTTACGAATGAAGGCACGCGACAGTATTTGCGCCTATTAGATAAAAAAACAAAAATGACACAAGAGGCTTTTGTAGCTGCCTCGAATATTCTTTCCACGAAAGACCCCCTCGCATTTATTGAGAGCGAGAATTCCGACGTGCCGAGAGAGGTAGCTAATGAAAAGCATCGTCTCTTGAACCGAATCAATACGCTCAAATCCCGTGGTGTACATAATGTTGTACGCGACTCGAGTATTGTGCGCGGTTTCGATTATTATACCGATATGGTTTTTGAGATACATGATGTTAACATTGCGAACTCACGAGCCCTTTTGGGGGGCGGGCGCTATGATGGTCTAGGTACGCTTTTTGGGGCTGATGTGGTTCCATCAGTTGGTTTTGCGCTCGGAGACGTAACCCTTGCCGATTTTCTCGATACGCACTCACTCACATCGAGTAAAGATACGCACTTGCCGCAGGTCTATATTGGCACACCGTTTGTAGGTGATATTTCTGCCGCACAGACATTCGCTAACACACTTCGCACGGAGGGATGTCGTGTCTTTGTCAACTTAACCAAACGTACGCTGAGCGACCAAATAAAGGACGCGGTAAAGCGCGATATTCCATTTTTTATAGCTTATGGTGCAGATGAGATTGTGGGTAAAGCAATTCGCATGAAGACACTTGCAACCGGTGAGGAGACATCCTTCTCCGTTGCTGACCTTGTCACACGGCTTCGATATAACGGTTGATTTTATGCGCGCTATTACTTTCGATATCGAATCTATTTCCGATTCTGTGGTACGCGGACACATTGATATCCAAGAGCAAGAATTGATAGTTGTTGCTATTCACGACTCACTCACAGACGAATATTCTTCATACTCAAAAGAGGAACTCCCGAAACTTTGGCCAATTATTGAACGTGCCGATGTACTCATTGGTTTTAATTCAGATGCATTCGATAT
>JAKBGA010000003.1:0-35656 GCA_021833245.1 bacterium
TTGTTGCTATTCACGACTCACTCACAGACGAATATTCTTCATACTCAAAAGAGGAACTCCCGAAACTTTGGCCAATTATTGAACGTGCCGATGTACTCATTGGTTTTAATTCAGATGCATTCGATATTCCACTTCTCAATCGTTATTACCCAGGCGACCTTTCACATATACGTTCTCTTGATCTTTTAAGTGAGATTCAGAAAGTGCTCGGTCGACGTATTCGACTCCAATCTCTTGCGGAAGCTACACTCAATCGTGGTAAGAAGGGTGATGGACTCAAGGCGGGTGAGTGGTGGAGAGAGGGGGAAACGGAAAAAGTTCGCAAATATTGCATTGAAGACGTCCGCCTCACACGAGAACTTTATAAGTATGCGCTCGAGCATGGTGTGGTTAAATATAAAGATCTACGCGATATTCGTGATATCAAGCTTGACACGTCATCTTGGGTACGCGAAGTAGGAACGACACCTGCCATGACGTACGCTTTACCATTATGAAATCTTCATTTACGATTCCGGTTGCGATTATTCTTGGCGGCATCATTGTTGCGATCGCGATATATGTCTCAGTGCCAAAATACGTTTCAACAAGTTTAAGCGCGGGGAACCCTGCGCTTGTGCGTCCTGTAACCAGTAATGACCACATACTCGGGAATCCTGCCGCGCAGGTGATGATTGTTGAATATGCTGATTTTGATTGCGAATATTGCAAGAATTTCAATGAGACACTCCGCCAAATCATTGCCACCGAAGGAATCAGTGGGAAGGTTGCTCTTGTGTTTCGCGAATTTCCGCTCATCGAAATTCACCCGAATGCGCTTCCTCTGGCGCGAGCTGCAGAATGCGTCGCCAAGACTGCTGGAAATGACGCATTCTGGAAATTCACAAACTTGCTTTTTGTAAATCAACCAGTTGATCCAACAAACCTTGGGGTACTTGCAGCAACTGTGGGTGTCTCGGGAAACACGTTCGCTACTTGTTATGCTAATGCGACAAAAACTGTCGATGCGCGCATTATGTCGGATCGTCAGAACGCAATTACTATTGGTGCGCACGGTACACCGTATTCGGTCATTCTCACCGCAAACGCAGCACCAGTCATCATGAGCGGCGCCTATTCCTATGATGCGGTAAAACAACTCGTCGACCAGGCGCTAAGCAAGGTCCCGTAAAATCACCCGCCCATTAACCCGAGCCGATAAATATCAAACGAGTTTTCTCCTTCAAACATATCAGACGGGTTTGGGAGATAGACACGCCGCCGAGAAATCTCCGCTGTTGCATCATTGATGAGGTGGTGGAAAACAAGAAAATCTTCGCTGCATTTACGAAAGTCTATTTCATACCGTCGCATTTGTGCACTCCCGTCAACATTTTTTGTTTTTTTGCATTCATATACGATAAAACGTCGCACTGGTGCTGCAAAGAGTTCTTCGACGGTATAATAGTTAAAAATCGCCTGAATAATAAAAAGTGTTTTTGTGGCGCCTTTTTTGCTAAAGGCCGTAACAAACTTATGATCCACAATATCGACTGCACCCGATTCAACACGCGAGGCTACAACTAAATCCGAAACAGCCTTAACAGGCAAGGTAAGCCCTTCCACCTTCGTAACACCCTTAACTTCGACACCAAGGACTTTATGTCTAGGTGGTCGTTTCAGATAATATGAGATGGCTCTCAAATACTCCTGCTCCATGGCTTTCCGTTTCTCTTTTTTTGCATGACGCGTTTTTGCTCGACCGAAATCAATTTCAAAATCCGCAACCATACGCAAAGACTCAAGCCCTTTTTGTATGGCATCTTCTTTGCGAACGCCACTATAGAAATATTGCAATGCTAAGTGTCCTGCCCGACCAACAACGGAGGCAGGCGTTGAAGGGGTGTCGTATATCTTTTCGACGTACCGTTTATACCATGCAAGCGGATTACGCAAGTACGCCATTAATGAGGAATGACTCCAATGCTTGATAGGCAGTTTCTCCTGCCCTTTCTTTCGTCTCTTCATAGGGATCAGTATAGCGAAAAACAAGTGCCGTTGGTAACCATTGAGAAAGCAGGGGAAGATATCTCAATGAAGCGATTTCTAAAAAACCACTATCTGTATATATCGATCATGATTGATCCTCTACATCAACGGTATCCTAATTCCAATATATCTAACGCAACCAATACACGTCAATCGATGTGATAATTAAAAATGAAATTAGAAACTAATACGATTTCAGATGTCGTGCCTTGTCATGGAAGCGAATTTTTTCAAGCGCCTTTGCTTCAATTTGACGAATACGTTCGCGCGTAACTCCGAACTCCTTCCCGACTTCTTCAAGAGTGTGGTAAATACCATCCATGAGGCCATGACGCATTTCGAGAATCTTGCGCTCTTTCGGTGAGAGATCGTCTAAAATAGAACGTACTTGCTCTGTTAAAATACGTTCGGAAGATTCTTGCACAGGTGAAGGTATCTTGTCATCGGGAATAAAGTCACCGAGAGTCGACCTTTCATCATCATCGGAACCAACTGGATTTTCCAGAGAAAGCGTATCCTGATTTATTTTTTCTATCTGATACACCTTTTCTGGCTCGACGCCCATCTCAACCGCAATTTCTTCTGGTTGCGGATCACGTCCAAGCGCTTGCGCGAGACGTCGTGAGACTTGCTTATATTTAGCAATAGTTTCTACCATATGAACAGGAATGCGGATGGTACGTGACTGATCGGCAAGCGCTCGCGTAATCGCTTGACGAATCCACCAGGTCGCATAAGTCGAAAACTTATATCCCTTCTTCCAATCGAACTTATCCACGGCACGAAAAAGTCCAAGATTTCCCTCCTGAATGAGATCTAGTAGCGTGAGGTCCGGACTTCGCCCAACGTATTTCTTTGCAATAGAAACAACGAGGCGTAGATTACTACGCGCAAGAATGTTTCTAGCCTCGGTGTCATTCTTCTCGATGCGTTTCGCTAGCTCGCGTTCCTCGGCTGCAGTCAGAAGTGGGTACTGCCCGATTTCTCTAAGATAAATCTGGATGGAGTCGTATCCAGCCGAGTGTCGATCTTTGATATTACGTGTGGCAAGGTATTCATCGGCCGTATCCTCAAGGATACCGCCCTCAAGAACATCGACACCTGCGACCGCGAAACGCTCATACAGCGACTCTAGAAAATTAACGTCCTCTTCGATATGCGGGAACGATTTAAGAATTTCACTATAGGTAACGTAACCACGCTCCTTGCCTTTTTCAATAAGTGCATCAGCTGAAATAGACCTCTGTGAGTTTGCTTTTGCTTTTGTTCCGCGTGTAATCGCACGCACAATTTGTTTTTTTGTGCGCAATGCTTTCGCGTGAACAGACTTCTTCGTCCGGCGAGAAACCGTCTTTTTCTTTTTGGATTTTGCCATATAAAAAAATAAATCGAGGTCAATTACCGAGCATAGCGAGACGCGTGGAAAGTTTTGCGCACAAACTCTGTGCATTCGCTATCAGAACAGCATCTCCCGATATCTCAGCTCTACGTAAGTTCCCCACTGCTTCTTGATATGCCTTGCGGATAACCGCTTCTTCAAAGGCATGAAGAAGCTCGTCTGCAGAGTGCTCGTCAGGATCCTTCCCAAATGTCTGTTCCGCGTAGAACAGCGCAGATTCCGGAGGCATAACAAACGGCAGATTTTGAGCTCCAGTAATTCGACAATACTCTGATTCTACGCGCTTCGCAAGGGGCGTATCGTGGTAAGAGTGGAAAACGGCTATGAGCTGCTCCGAACGCACTTCTGTCGGTGAACGAACAGGCAGTGGGGCCGATTTCTGTATACTCACGGTATCGCCAGCGATCTCAGAATATTTCGATAGCTGCTTAACCGATTCATGAATATCCTTGATAGGAACTTCCTGAAGATACCTAGCGGTTTTCTCTATAAAATATCCGCGCTCTGTCAAATTCGATATAGAGGCCAGGAGCGGATAGACTATTTCTTGAACAAGACGTTGAAATCTGTGCTGATCACGTTCAAGTTCTGCGAGTTCTGCAAGAAAAAAATCGACAATTGGTTTCGCTGCGATAACACGGGTCGAAAACTCTTTTGGATCTTTGTTTATGAGGTCTGCCGGGTCTTCCCCTGAAGGCAACGAAGCCGCCTTTACCCTGAGACCTTGCCGAAGTGCTAATTTTGCCGAACGTGCCGTCGCCATAAGTCCAGCTGAATCCGCGTCAAGAACGAGCATTAGATTTTCGCTATAGCGCTTCATAAGCGAAATGTGATGCTCGGAAAGCGCGGTACCAGAGAGCGCTACGGTATTCTTGAAACCCGCTTGGTGTGCAAGAAGTACATCCATCTGCCCCTCGACGAGCATCGTAAAGTCACGCATGCGTATAGCGTCCTTCGCCATATCCATACCAAAAAGAATCTCGAACTTATGATAAAGATCAGTCTCTGGACTGTTGAGATATTTCGCTTGTTCATCAACCGCAAGCGTGCGACCAGTGAATGCGACAGTGCGACCTGAACTATTGCGTATCGGGAATAAGAGCCGATTGCGAAAACGGTCATAATAGGTACCCGGTTTCCCGTCTGCCTCTTTAATAAGCCCCGCCACAACGAGTTCATCCGTCGTGAAACCCCTTGCAGTAAGTGCTTTGAGAAGAGTATGCCAGGCATCTGGTGCATAGCCAATCCGCCAGGTTACAATTGTTTCGTCAGTGAGACCACGTTTTTTTGCGTATGTCTCGGCGGGACTCCCGGGAAGTTCCCCGACATACCATTCGCTCGCTTGATTCATCAGAGTAAACAGACGTTCTTTCTTCGACGATATGTCTTTGTAATTCTCGTCGTGTGTATATTCGATAATAACACCAGCTTTCTCGGCGAGAATATTCAAAGCCCCTTTGAAATCGACACCCTCTATCTTTTCGATAAAAGAAAATATATCACCACCCAGCCCGCAGCCAAAACAGTGCCAGGTACCACGTTCAGGCGAAACATAGAACGATGGCGTCTTCTCTTTATGAAACGGGCAGAGACCCGCCATTGAACGCCCCGCGCGCTTCAGCTTCACGTACGGATTTACAACCTCGACAATGGAGAGACGGTCCTTGATCAAGGCGACCGTGTCCCGCGTCATACTTATAGTGCGCGAGTCGTACGCCCTGAAAAGTTTTGTCGTTCAACGTGTCGTGATGCAGGACGTGCATCCTGAAGCTTCGTAATGGTTGCATGTTTCCTGCTTCCAGGGAAACCGGTGCCCGCGGGAATGAGGCGGCCAAGAATAACGTTTTCCTTTAGCCCACGCAAACGATCAATATTGCCACGAAGCGCTGCATTGATGAGGATTTTTGTCGTCTGTTCGAAAGAAGCTGCGGAAAGGAATGATTGACGTGAAAGTGCACTTTCCTTGATGCCGAGCACGATTTCAGACGCATGGGGCAGGAGTTTACCCGCTAACTCAATATTCGCTACCGCCCTTGCGAATTCCCAATCCTCAATAACGTCGCCAACTGAATAATCGGTGTCACCTGCATCAGTTATCTTCACTCGTGAGAACATTTGCTTTACAACAACTTCAAGATGTTTACGTGATACCGATGCACCTTGCAGTTCGTAAATCTTTGATGCTTCAGCAATGATGTATTCTTGCACCACGGCACGCCCTGCGTATTCGAAGAGCACGTCAATATCTGCAGAACCGTCTGTAAGAATCTGACCCTTTGTGACGGTATCACCCTCCTTAACGAGGGGAACTCGCGGATACGGCGCGAGATATTCGTATGCCGAGCCATCCTTCTTCCCTTGCCCTGCAAGAGGTGCCACAACAATAATCTTTTCGCGACCTTCTTCTTTTATCTCTGCGACTAAACCATCGGATTTCGAAATGACAGCTGGGTTTTTCGGCGAACGCTTTTCAAAAACCTCCTCGACACGCGGGAGGCCGCTCGTGATGTCACCACCAACTGATGCAACGCCGCCGGCGTGGAAAGTACGCATTGTGAGTTGTGTACCCGGCTCACCGATAGCCTGTGCAGCAACTGTACCAACCGCCTCACCTAGATCCACTATTTCCTGGGTCGTGAGGTCCATTCCATAACATGTCTGACACACACCATAGCGCGTTTCGCATGACATCGGCGAGCGTGCAACGACTGTAGTGACTTGAGACGCAGCGAGTGCTTCCGCATCTTCTGCAGAGAGATAATGTTTTTTCTTGAAAAGAACAATTCCGTCGTGATCTTTCACGTCTTCAGCAAGCACACGTCCACGCAACGCTTCGGCATAATTGATCTGAATACCGGAAGCGCTCACGCGATTGATCTTCACGCCCCGAACGGTACCGCAGTCCTTCTCGGTCACTATAGAATCCTGCGCCACGTCGAAGAGACGACGTGTGAGGTACCCCGCCTTTGCCGTACCGAGTGCTGTATCGGTAAGACCCTTACGCGCACCGTGCGTGGACATGAAATATTCAATCGGATTTAGCCCCTCCACCATCGAGGAGATGATCGGAACCTCAATCGTTTCGCCTGCGGTGTTTTGAATAAGACCCTTCATACCCGCCATTTGCGTTAAGTTGCCGAGCGTACCGCGTGCGCCACTTTTTACCATATCAGCAACGGAACCCATTGGGTCGAGCTCTGCCGCCACCTGATCTTCAACTGACTGTTTTGCACCTTGCCACGTCTCAATGGCCATGCGACGCTTTTCCTCCTCAGCGAGGAGACCATTTTGATATGCTTCCTGGATTTTAACAATTTTTGCAGCTGCTTCGGCGACAATGCGTGGTTTCTCTTTCGGTACAGAAACATCGTCAATAGCCCAAGAAATTCCTGATCGAGTCGCATAATCGAAACCAAAACGTTTCACTTTATTTACGATTTCTGGAACCGCATCGAGTCCGTAACGAGTAATACAGTCGGTAACAATACGTGCAAGCACTTTTTTAGTGATAGTTTCATTAATGAACGGATAATCAGCTGGCAATACGGTGTTGAAAAGGAGTCGGCCAACGGTTGTCTCAAACGAGTGACCATCGAAAGCTGCGTACTTTTCTTTTCCAAGAACCGGTAACACATTAATTTTAGCGCGCAAATCAATTGCGCCATATTCAAATGCGAGAATTGCCGCATTTGGTGAAGAAAAATGGTTGCCCTCGCCCTTCATTCCTTCAACTGTCTTGGTAAGCCAGTAAACACCGAGAATGATATCGAGTGGTTTACCCGTAAGAACGATCATATCGCCACTCCCTGGCTTGAGAATATTTTTGTTCGCACTCATGACGTTCGCTGCTTCCCATTGCGCTTCTTCCGAAAGAGGAACATGTACGGCCATTTGATCGCCATCAAAATCTGCGTTAAATGCGTTGCAGACGAGTGGGTGCAGTTGAATAGCATCGCCCTCGATGAGGCGAGGACGAAATGCTTGAATGCCTTGGCGATGCAGAGTCGGCGCACGGTTCAACAGTACGTATTTTCCGGCGATAGCCTCCTCAAGAAGTTCCCATACTTCCGCGACACCGTCTTCAATAAGACGGCCAGCTCCACGAATATTGAAGGCGAGTTCACGCTCGAGAAGTCCCGCGATTACAAACGGGCGGAAAAGCTCAAGTGCCATGTGTTTTGGTAACCCGCACTCATCAAGTTCAAGATCGGGACCAACAACGATAACAGAGCGCCCTGAATAATCAACGCGCTTACCGAGTAGGTTCTGACGAAAGTAACCCTGTTTCCCTTTCAGATAGTCGGCAAGTGACTTGAGTGGTCGACGTTGTGCGAGTGTCATTGCACCAGCTGCGGCACCACTTTTGCGAATAGAGTTGTCAAGAAGCGCATCAACGGCCTCTTGAAGGATGCGCTTTTCATTACGCAGGATGACTTCCGGCGCGTGAATAGCAAGAAGTTTCTTGAGACGATTGTTGCGATTGATAACGCGGCGATAAAGATCATTCACATCTGAGGTCGCATGACGACCACCTTCGAGCGCGACCATGGGCCTAAGCGCCGGAGGAATGACAGGAATCCGCGTAAGGAAGAGCCATTCTGGGCGTACACCCGAAGCAATAAGCCCTGCGATAAGTGAGAGACGCTTCGCAAGTTTTTCACGTTCAGCAACACCTGCGCGCTCATAACGCGTAACTAGTGTTTTCTCGAGTTCCTTAAGATCGAGTTTGCAAAAAATGTCATAAATAGCTTCGGCGCCAATACGCGCTTCAAAGAGACCGCCGTATTTCACAGAGAAACGATGGTACTCAAGCTCGTCAAGAACCTTGCCGACAACGATACTGTCGATCTCGGCTTTAGTGAATGTCATCTTTTCCTTGAGCGCATCACGATCTTTGTCGCTACCAAGCGACTTATATTTCGATTTGTACTCGCTTTCAAGTTCTGTGAGAAGACGTTTTTTTTCATCCTCCATAACCTTGGTGACAATATAACCAGCGAAATAAACGACCTTTTCAATATCAGTAGCGGAAGCACCAAGAAGAAGAGCCATCCTTGATGGTACGCTGCGGAGAAACCAAATGTGCGCGACTGGCGTGCAAAGCTCAATGTGACCCATACGTTCTCGCCGCACAATCGAACGAGTGATTTCGACGCCACATTTATCGCAGACTATACCTTTGTAGCGAATACCTTTATATTTGCCGCAATAACATTCATAATCCTTTTCAGGACCAAATATTTTCTCATCAAAAAGCCCATGCTTCTCGGAGCGCTGAGTACGGTAGTTGATAGTTTCTGGTTTGGTCACTTCTCCAGAAGACCATGCAAGAATGCGCTCTGGTGAAGCGAGCGTAAGTCGTAAACAATTCCAAGTATCCTGACGACTTGTTGGCAAACGCGAGGAAAAACTATTGCGAGGGGTAAGTGCCATATTAGTTTAATGATTGTTGATAATGGATATACTACGCCTTACTCGGAGTCTGGAAGTGGGGGTAAGTTTAGAGGTTCAACATCGAGTGCTAAGCCACGAATTTGGTTGGTGAGTACTGCGAATGATGCGGGCGTACCAGTATGACTAATCGGTTCACCTTTTACGATAGCATCAAATGCCGCGGAACGACCCTGAATGTCATCCGATTTTATGGTGAGCATTTCACGAAGCGTATAAGCAGCACCATATCCGAGTAGCGCCCAGACCTCCATTTCACCAAAACGTTGACCGCCATTCTGTGCCTTACCGCCTAAAGGTTGTTGCGTAATAAGGCTGTAGGGACCAATGGAACGCATATGAATTTTATCTTCAACCATGTGGTGAAGCTTTAGGATGTACATGTAGCCAACCGCGATTGTCTGCGCAAATGCCTCGCCCGTGTGACCATCATAAAGCTGCATTTTCCCAGTACGAGAAAAGTTAGCAGCCTCAAGTTCATCACGTATCTCATCTGGCGTTGCGCCGGCAAATGGAGGCACGACTGCTTGATAACCGAGTGTATGCGCCGCGAGCCCTAGGTGCATCTCGAGAATCTGTCCGAGGTTCATACGAGAAGGAACACCGAGTGGCGTGAGAATAAGGTCAACTGGATTACCGTCTTTGTCGTATGGCATGTCGGCAATTGGTAACACACGGCTAATGACACCTTTATTACCGTGACGTCCCGCGAGCTTATCACCGACAGAAACATTCCGCACCTGGGCGATTGTAACAACAATCTTTTTTATGACGCCACTCTCCAACTGGTCTCCACGTTCACGCGAGAATACTTTGACACCAATAATGCGACCACGTTTCCCACCCTCCATGCGGAGTGATGTATCCTTCACATCCTTTGCCTTATCACCAAAAATGCTGCGTAAGAGCCGTTCCTCTGGTGTAAGTTGCGTTTCACCTTTTGGTGTCACCTTACCTACAAGAATGTCACCTGGGCGTACCTCTGCACCAATGCGAATGACGCCTTCTTCGTCAAGATTTTTTAAACGTAGCTCACCAACATTTGGAATATCATGTGTTGTTGTCTCGGGACCAAGCTTCGTATCACGTACGACACATTCGAAGTCCTCAATATGTACGGTTGTAAACTTCGCCTCCTCAACGAGACGTTCGGAAATTATAATAGCGTCTTCATAATTTGCCCCATTCCAACTCATGAACGCAACACGTACATTTTGTCCAAGTGCGAGCTGTCCATGATCCGTCGATGAATTATCCGCAAGCACATCTCCTTTCTTAACTGTATCACCGAGCACAACTGAGGGGCGTTGCATGAATGCCGAATTTTGATTTGTTTGTGTAAGTCCTTGAAGACGATATTCTTTTGACTTCCCTTCTCTATTTTTCACGATAACTTTACGTGCATCAACATGTGAAACTTCACCTGCTTCCGTTGCCAACACAAGGCGACCGGTGCTACGCGCGGCGTGCGCCTCAATACCGGTCGCAACGAGCGGTGCCTCGGGGACAAGGACAGGAGTTGCCTGCTTCTGCATGTTCGAACCCATGAGAGCTCGGTTCGCGTCATCGTGGTCAACAAAGGGAATCATCGAGGTCGCGATGGAAAACATTTGATAAGTTGAGGCGTCCATGAATGTGATTGCTTCGCGCGGTGCGATAATTGGATCTCCTTTGTGACGTGCCTCAACAAAGTCGGGAACGATGCGGCCAGAACTATCGACCTCGGTCGCGCCGTGCGCAACCATTTCAAGTTCTTCATCAAGCGCGTTAAGGTAAATAATTTCATCCATTACTTTCCCGTTTTTCACACGCGCATATGGCGTCTCAATAACGCCGAAATCATTCGTACGCGCATGCGTTGCGAGACGTAGGATAAGGCCGATATTTTGTCCTTCTGGTGTATGTATAGGACAAAGACGCCCATAATGAGAGGGGTGTACATCGCGCACCTCAAAACCTGCACGCTCACGCGTGAGCCCACCTGGACCAAGCGCCGAGAGCGTACGCATGTTCTCAAGCTCAGCGAGAATATTTTGTTGCTCCATAAACTGCGAAAGCTGATTAGCGGTAAAGAACTCGTGTACTGACGCGTGAAAAGGTCGTGGATTGACAAGCGCCATCGGCAGTGTGGTTTCTGTGGGAGTAGTCGACATACGATCTTGAATATTGCGCTTCATACGACTCATACCGACACGCATACGTGCCTGCAAGAGTTCGCCAACGAAACGCACGCGTCGAAACCCGAGATGATCAATATCATCAGGACGTGCGTGCGGATCTGCATTTAACTTTGTGATTTCCGAAACAATGTGTACAAAATCCACAAGCCCAAGTGTACGCCTTTCAAGCGCTTTCTCTGTGACAGGAAGACCAAATCGTGCATTAAGACGATGACGACCGACCTTACCTAGATCGTAGCGTTCAACTGAGAAGAGCGATTGCACGAAATTTTTCGCATTCTCGGGCGTTGCGAGATCTCCATCACGCATGCGTCGATGGATCTCAACATATGCCTCTTCGACCGATTTCGCCTCATCATGTTCGAGCGTGGCCCTTATTGCGGCGAGCGCTAGTGGATCCTTCGTGAAATGTTTTGTAACAGCCTCACCTACTCCGCCACCAAAGACTGTCAGAAGCTCAGTGATGGGGAACTTACGTTTCCGGTCTATCTTCACAAAAATGGCACCATCCGCTTCAGAATCAAACTCAATCCACACGCCACGAAGCGGAATTATTTTCGCACCAAAAAACGGTTTACCGCGCAGAAGTTCAGAAACGAAAAATGCGCCGAAACTACGCGCGAGTTGTGGAACAATGGCACGTTCGACCCCCGACACAATGAAAGAACCGTGCGGTGTCATGATAGGCATATCTGCGAGGAATATTTCCTGTGACTTCTCCGAACCGAATGTTTTATTAATGAGTTTGATCGTCGCCTTTATTGGCGCTTCGTACGTACGCATATTCTCGCGTGCGAAATCCTCGTCATATTTTGGTTCTCCAACCTCGAAACTCTCAAACTGAAGTTCAAATTTCTTACCAGAGTAATCGGTGATCGGTGAAAATTCTTTAAAAAGCTCGGTAAGGCCATCTTTAAGAAGCCAGTTAAACGAGCCACGTTGATGCCCAACGAGATCCGGGAACGGAACGCGTGGCGCCCGAAACGCACCAAAGGTCTTTTGAACGAGATTCTTACGCATGTGATTGTCAGCGTGATAGTGAATAAAAAATAAAAATATATAAACGCGAATGCACGAAGACTTATCCTCGCTTATGCGTTTTTACAATTCCCGTATGAATTTCTGTATTCCCGCCCTCCGCTACTCACTCGTATCTTGTGTTTTCACTGTATCAACCCTTTTCCATTTGTGCAAGTGATAATTTGAATTTGAGAACTAATTGATATCCTTTATCCAAAGGAATATGGAAGGATACGGAGAAAATGAGTGTGGTTATTACTAACGGAATCAGCAGATTACTGGTCTAAAAATTCACCTTCACAGCGCGCCGCATAGTATTTACGTGTTTTTTCTCCATCTATCAATGTTTGCGTGATGACCAGTTTTGAGAACATTAGGAACGCGATATCTTTTCTTTTTATACGAAATGGTTTCTGGACGGGTATAGACCGCACTTGAAGCAATACGCCGCTCCTCGACTGATGCATCCTTGCCAAGAACGCCTGGTAGACGACGTGTGATTGCATCAACGATAGCGAGCGTTGGTACTTCCCCACCTGTATAGGTGGCCTCGCCAATCGCGAATTCTTTTATTGACGTAATTGTCTTCAAAATCTTTTTCGCACGTTCATCAATACCCTCATAACGGCCACATATCAAAACGACATCTTGATATTTCGTGAGTATATCGGCGTCTTTATTTGTAAATTGCTTACCGCTCGGACTAAGCCAGATAATTATTTTCTTTTTTTTGCTCATTAGAGATCTTTTTACCGCTTTAATAACAGGCATCGCCTGCATAACCATTCCAGGGCCGCCACCATAAGGACGTCCGTCTACCTTCCCCCATTTGTTCTTAACAAAATCGCGCGGATTCTGATATTTGATTTCAAATTTCCCTTCCTTCCGCGCGCGACCAATGATCGACGTCGAGAGATATGCGTCGCACGCTTCTGGAAATAAGGTGACTATGTGGAACCTCACATCATTACAGCCCCCTCGCTGGTCTGGTCAATAATCTTTGTTTCCGATTCTCGTTTGCCGCCAACAGGTTCATTGATTTTTAAGTTCACCCGCGCATTACCCTTCATACCGATGACTCTAAGCAATATGCGCAATGCTTCAGCAGTCTTCCCGCTCTTACCGATAATCTTCCCCATGTCTTCGGGGTGAACAATAAGCGTAAGTAGAACGCCCATTTGATCGATGGTACGCGTCGTTTCGACTGACTCTGGATGATCAACGAGCGCTTTTACTACGTATTCAAGAAATGCTTGATCTGGTTCCATAAAGTTATTTTAACACTTCCATTCAAAAACGAAGTTACGCGGCGAAGGTAGCTTCAGCTGGAGCTGGCGCGGTGGTTTCAATGACTTCTTTCCGCTGTGGTGTCTTTTTTGGAAGCACATTCACTTTCTTCCCCGTCACAACACCTTTTGTGATGAGAAGATTTCGAATAGAATCAGTCGGTTGAGCGCCTTTGACTATCCACTCCTTCACACGCGCCTCATCAAGTGTAAGCGCCTTACTTCTCGGGTTGTAAGTGCCGAGTAATTCGACGATATTGCCAGCCTTTGCTGCGCGCTCTTTCTCCAAAAGCACAATACGAAACGCCGGATCATTGGTCCGGCCGATGCGTTGGAATCGAATCATCAACATGCAGACGACTATAGCAGAAGCTTGCTAATATTGCTAGAGTACGGAGTAATGTCAGTTAATACTGTAACTGTATATGAGGGTCCTATAACGATGACTCGGAAAGGTTTCGGCTTCTTCTTTATCGGAAGTGATAAAGAAGACTTATTCATTCCACCAGAATGGACCAATCACGCGCTCGCAGGCGACACCGTAAGAATCACGCCAGTGGGCAACTACCACGATCCTTCGGGTAGGATGCCGCCGCGAGAGGCTGGAAAAGTCGTCGAGATTGTCGCGCGGGCGCGCGAGACTTTTGTTGGCTCGCTTATTGAAGAGCGTGGCACGACGCTCCTTGCTCCTGATTATAAAAAAATGTATGTGCCGATAGAAGTGCGTAATACGAAAGGCGCACGACTTGGTTACAAAGTGCTCGTCCGGATGAAAGGGTGGGAAAAGGGTGCCATGATTCCTTGGGGTGTCGTCGAGGAAATTATCGGCAAGGCTGGCGTGCACGAGACAGAAATGCGCGCACTGGCCTTGGGCCAAGGATTCTCAAGTGACTTCTCTCCCGGCGTTCAGGCCGAAGCGAAACATCTTGAAGAAGAAGGTCGTACACTGCTCGCGAAAGAAGCGACAAATAAGAAGCGGCGTGACTTCAGAAATGTTGCAACGTGCACTATCGATCCGTCTGACGCGAAAGATTTTGATGATGCCCTTTCGGTGCGCAAACTTGGGGACGGGAATATCGAAGTCGGTGTCCACATTGCCGATGTCTCTTTTTTTGTGAGGCCAGACAGTGAACTTGACAAAGAGGCTATTGCGCGCGCAACAAGTGTGTATCTCGTCGATCGTACCATCCCGATGCTCCCTGAAATTCTTTCGAATGATCTCTGCTCGCTCAAACCGGATGAAGACCGACTCGCGGTTTCCGCGGTCTTCACACTCGATTGTGAGGCAAACATAAAGAGCACTTGGTTTGGCGAAACCGTCATACACTCTGATAAGCGCTTTACTTATGAAAATGCGCAGGAGGTACTTGATATGGGCACTGGCACACTGCACGCCGAACTCTCAATCCTTCTTGAGCTTTCAAAAAAGATTCGTGCACATCGCCAGGCGAAGGGCGCTATCGAATTCGATACTGCTGAAGTAAAGGTCGAACTCAATACTGAAGGCAAACCCACTGCCATCCGCCTAAAAGAACGTAGGGCGACCAATCTTCTCATCGAGGACTTTATGCTACTTGCGAATGAGGCTGTAGCGAAGCATCTCTCCGAACTAACCAAAAATGGCGGTCCACATTTTTATTCGCTCTATCGCATCCATGACGCCCCAGACGCCGACCGTATCGAAAACCTCGCAAATCTTCTACGCGCCATAGGCTACCACCTAAAAACTTCAGGTAAAGGCATAGTCACTGGCACGGAATTGAATAAACTACTCGAAGCGGTGAAAGGCAAACCCGAGGAATATCTTGTGAAAACCGCAACCCTACGCGCAATGAGCAAGGCAATCTATGCAACGCGCAATATCGGACATTTCGGCCTCGCCTTCGACTACTACACGCACTTCACCTCGCCAATTCGGCGTTATCCCGACCTCATCATTCATCGGCTCGTGAAAGCGCACTCGGGTGGCAACCCGATTACCAAAAAAGAAATGCAGGAATTTGACAAACTTGCGCTGCACGCCTCTGAACGCGAGGTCGCGGCAGCCGATGCTGAGCGTGATTCGATCAAGATGAAGCAGGTGGAGTTTCTCTCTGGACGTATCGGTGAAACATTTGATGCACTCATTTCGGGCGTCACAGAGCGTGGTCTCTATGTTGAAGAACAAACAACACATGCCGATGGCATGATTCGTATCCGAGACGTGGGTGATGATTATTTCGAATATGATGAAAAGCACTACCGTCTCGTCGGCCGGCGTACCAACAAGATCTACCAACTCGGTGATCCAATCAAAGTTAAGCTGGCCGCCGCACGCATTCCAGAAAAAGAGTTGGATTTTGTACCAATATTATAATCGTCGGAGCTCCATACACATTGATATAGAACCATGTCGCTAAAATGGAGTGACGATTATTTCGCTACCTGCACTGCCTCCTCAAACTTGACGGAAAGAAGCTTGGAGATGCCGTCGGCACCCATCGTAACGCCATAAAGAATATTCATACGGCTCATAGTCTCACGATTATGCGTTATGACGATGAGTTGCGACTTCTTCGCAAGATTCTCAATCATGTCGCCATAACGGCGGCTGTTGGCCTCGTCAAGTGCAGCATCGGTCTCATCCAATATCAAAAATGGCGGTGGATTCACAAGGCTCATTGCGAAAATAAGCGCGATACTTGTCAAGGCACGCTCACCACCCGATAGTTGCATTAACGAGCGCACCTTCTTTTTTGGTAGGTTAACGACGATTTCTATCCCCGGCTGTTCTTGCTCTTCTGAAGTTTCGTCGCTGGACCCCTCGAGCATGAGCTGTGCACTGCCACCGCCGAACATAAGAGCAAAATATTCGTTGAACGACGCGTTGACCTGCGCGAGCCCTTCGGAGAAATGTTTCGAGAGTTCAACATCCAGGTTGCGAATAAGTTCACCGAGACCTGCTGCTGACTTTGCAAGATCTTCAAGCTCAGTACCGAGAAACACCTCTCGCGCGGAGACCTCTTTATATTCGTGTCGAATATCTTCGCCCGTACCTCCTGCCTCTTCCAAACGGATCTTCATACGTTCAAGCGAATGGTGACGATCTTCTTGTACCTTGCGCTCTTCATCCGGCAACATGGAAAGTGGCGCGTAGGAAACTGCGGCCACACCAGCGAATGCGAGCACCTCACTCTTTTCACGTTCAAGTGTTTCAGAGAGAAGTATAATTCCACGTTCATGCGCTTCACATTGCGCAACCTTACCTTCCTCACGCGCCTTCGTCTGCGCTAGATCAAATACACGGCGATGCAATTCGCGACCCGTCTCTTCATGCGCGGTCAGCGCTTCACGATTTCGTGCGAGCGCAGACTTCGTACGCTCAAGCTCTTCGGAAAGCTTAGTTTCTTTTGCAAGGAGCTCTGTCCGCTCATTCTCAAGCGTGTAAACGGTGCGTTCCTCATCAGCGAGAAGATCATCCGTTGGCGCAACAAATCGATCCACGAATGATCTGATCGCTTTGTGTATCGCCGAAATCGCCGCAATAAGCGCATCTGCCGACGTATTTGTCTCTTCTTTCTGCCTATCAACTTCCTGCGCGAGTGCGATAATATCCTCCCGCGGCACCTTCGCATACGGTTCGCGTATGATTCGCTTGGAATGCTCCTTGGCAGCCGCAAGTGCACCTTCGACTCGGCCGATATCATGCGCGAGCGTTGCGCGTTCGGTATTGATACGTTCGATATCGTGTTCCATGGTTCGTACAAGCGCAAGATATTTTGCGCTTTCAAAGTCTACCGTTGCACGTTTCTCTATTTCTGAAAGTTCAGCGGTTGCAGAAGCAAGTCGCTCCGCCGCACCCTGTTTCTCCCTAGCGCGGATTAGCTTTTCCCGCGTCAAATACGCGTCCTCAACTGCAAAATAAGTCTGCGCAAGACTAATAAGCTCGATGCGTAGCAAATCGGCACGTTCAAGCTTTTTAACCTGATTTTCGAGAAACCGCAGGTGCGGTGTGAGCTCTCTTCGGAGAGAATTGACCTGTGCTATATTCTCCTCAGTTTTCGTCAACTTTTTCTGCGCCTCATTCTTCTTGAATTCATAAATCTTGAGCCCGAGCGCATCCTCGATCATGGAACGCCGCTCGCTCGGAGAGGTGATCAATATCCTGTCTGCCTCCCCTTGTGAGATGATGTGATGACCCGTTTCACCAATATTCGCCCCAGCCAAAAGTTCCTCAATATCACGCAAACGCACACGCGAACCATTAACTGAATATTCACTTGTCCCATCACGGAAAACCGCACGTTCAATTACCACTTCATCGAAGTCAATCTTGAACGAACGATGAGAATTATCGAACACAATAGAAACCGCCGCACGGTTAGCGCGCGGCATTGAATGCGAACCTCCCCAAATAAGGTCCTCCGCGCGTTTGCCACGCATGCTCTTCATCGATTGTTCTCCGAGCGCAAAACGAAATGCTTCGGCAACATTACTTTTTCCTGAACCATTCGGGCCGACAATAGCAGTCGTCACACTTGCAAAATCCAAGACCGTCTTTTTGGCAAATGACTTAAATCCAACGATCTCCAGCCGCTTGAGCATTACATACTATTGTACCAAAAGAAAAAATGGTCAGGACCACCGCAAGGTCATAAGTCCTGCCTCAGCAGCGGATTGTTCTGCCTCCTGTTTGCTCTTCCCTTCTCCTCGAGCTATTTCTTCTGTGCCAATGAAAACACCGACGGTAAATAGTTTTGCATGATCCGGACCTTCCTCGGAAAGCGTCTCGTATGATGGCGTAATTCCATGCTTTTCTTGTGCGATCTCTTGGAAACGACTCTTGGCGTCTTGGTATGAGCGCTTCGCGATGACATCGTCAATCTTTCCGTAAAGATTCTTCGCAATAAATGCTTCGGCAGCTTCGAATCCTTGATCAAGATACACTGCACCTATAATTGCTTCGTGAGCATCTGCAAGTATTACATCGCGCGCACGGCCTTTATCACGTGATTCGCCCTTAGAAAGTAAAAGAAATTCATTGACACCAAGTGCTTGCGCACTTTCGGCAAGCGATATGGTATTTACAAGTGCTGCACGATAGCTCGTAAGCTCACCTTCAGATCCTGAGGGAAATTTCTTAAACAAGAAGGCGGTCACTGCAAGTTCGAGGACTGCATCACCAAGAAACTCAAGTCTCTCGTTGTGATTTCCTGTATATTCACGATGTTCATTGAGATAGGAACGATGCGTCAATGCCTCGATCAGAAGATCGTGGTTTTTAAACGAAAGATTGTGTCGTTTTGCAAAGGCAAGAAAATCAGGCATGTGTACTGATACTTTGGCTTTTCACACCACTTGTGCGGTCGAGAAGATTTTGAACTGCCACCGTGACGATGGGGAGCATATCATCATAAAAATTTAGGTCAATGATGTCTTGAAGACGAAACCATTTCGCGTCATCCAGTCCGCCACTTTTCTTGAGTGTGAGCGGTTCAAAGTCGCAGAAGGCAAGAAAGAACCATACATGTTTACGTATCTTTCCTTTCTCTGGATGCGAGGCGATGTATTCATTCTCGCCGACCTGATTCTCTACCGTGGCAATCAAGCCGAGTTCTTCTTTAATGACACGTGCCACTCCTATCTGAGGGGTGGCGTCCTGCTCAATATGACCTTTCGAGAGGGTCCATCTGCCGAAAACATCATGCACGAGTGCAAGGTAGTATTGTCCATCATGTTTTGCATAAACGATTGCACCGCCCATTTTCTCCATAGGAAGATCTTCTCGCTTCATTTTATTCCCCCCCTGTTCAGCCTTCCCAGGCTCACCAAGCTCTTTATATACGGCACCGAGAACACCATTGATAAAACGACCTGATGAGTCTCCGCCGAATGTTTTCGCAAGTTCTATGGCTTCATTTATGGCAACCTTCGCCGGTACTTGACTTCGATCGGCGAAAAGAAGTTCGTAAAGTCCGAGACGTAAAATGTTTCGATCAATTGGGGCAATACGTTCAAGAGGCCACTCGGGAGCAGCTTTTTCAATAACAAGATCAATGTCTTCTTTCTTGGCAAGCACGCCCGCAAGGAGATGCTCCATAAATGACTGATCAATATCGCCGCTACCAAACTCTACGATATTGCGTGTAAGAATCGCAGCGGCATCCACATCATTCGCGTGAATTGTGTCCCATTCGAAAAGCGTCTGTAAAACAATGGAGCGTGCTAAATGTCGATTTGCCATGAAAAGATCTGTGCGTGCAGTATAACAAATCCCACGACCACACAACACGTTCCATGGGGGACAAAGACGTTCTACGCTCCGCCACCAAAACCACTGCGCGCCTTCGGTCGTCCACCCGTCGCAACCTTGCCAGAAATTCCCCTTGAACTTTTCGCATCAGCGCTCGCATGTTCCGTATGCGCATGTTCATGCGTATGCTGTTCACCCGTGGGCTCTGTCGAAGGCCCTTTCACTTTCGTCGTATGTGTACGCATTACTTTTGCAGGTGCAATCTGTTTACCACGATACATACCGGTCACTTCATCAAGGTGATGCGGGAGACGGAGATTCCCACTTTCTTTATCTTTTATTATTTTTGTCGCTGAGAGTGCGTGGTGTGACCGACGGTTACCCGTGTGACCTCTTGTATGGCGCATGCGAATTGACATATGTTTCATTCTACCATGAAGCGAATAAAATTAAAAGGGCCGCTTTTGTGAGCGGCCCGTTGCGCCCATCCCTTATGGGGACTCGGCACAACTTATTAGAGTTAAGATTGAGGAATGGCGTCCTGTCCGCGAAGGAAGGATTCAACTTTTGAATCCTTCCCGCAGTACACATACCCACAATCTTTATAGAAAGATTTATCGGCGTGAACTGATTTTTGTCTTAACCGACAATCCTTCTTTTCACAAAAAATACATAGTGAAACATCATAGAAACCATCATTACTTATGATGCTCCACGCAGTCTCGGCACTACTCATTGGAGACTTCTTTATTAACTCAGCCCTTCCTGTTCCCATTTTTTATCCTCTATCTATCATCTTTTTTTGTTAAAGAACAAGCGATCTTGTGTGTCTTATAAGAACTCGACACACTTGAAAAGTGTACTCTTATATTTTCTTAAAATCAAGACGTATGTATGAAAGAACGCCGGTGGATAGCACAGGGTCCGTATTTTTTAAGCATTTCGTAATGCGCTTGAGTGCCATACCCCTTGTGTTTTTCGAATCCGTAAAACGGATACTGTGTTGCGAATCTGGCCATGAGACGATCACGTGTTACTTTCGCCGCGATCGAAGCAAGCGAGATGATTGGAATGAGCGCATCACCATGGATGACAGTTTCCTGCGTATATTCATGTGGAGCGCTTAATGCCCCATCAAGTTGTATTCGTACTGATGACGCATTCGGCGCGAGCATAGTCACACCACGCATAAGAGCGCGCTGCACTGAACTCGTAATGCCTTCCTTGTCTATCATTTCTGCATCCTCGAATTCAACCACAAAACGCACGTCGCCGGCCCGAACACGTACCTCGAGTAACGTGAAAAATTCTTCACGCTTCTTTTCCGATAGTTTCTTCGAATCCGCAATGTCGGGAAATTCCTGCGCTACATCAAAACCTTCTGGTACAGCTACTACCCCGACCGCGACCGGCCCCGCTAACGGACCTCGCCCCGCTTCATCTACCCCAAGCAGAAATCTCATGCAGAAAGTATACTATTCTCATGACATCGCGATTCATTCACCTCCACACACATAGTCACTATTCATTTCTTCAAGCATTACCAAAAGTGGATGAATTGGTTGACAAGGCAAAAAAAGAAGGGATGGATGCACTTGCGTTAACTGATGCAGGCAATATGCATGGTGCTATTGAATTTTACAAAGCCGCAACCAAGGCAGGTATAAAACCAATTCTTGGCGTTGACGCCTACCTCGCCCCACGCTCGCGAAAAGATCGAGATCCAAATATAGATACAAAACGCTCGCGCATCGTCCTTCTTGCGGAAAACAACGAAGGCTATAAGAACCTTATGGCACTTGTCACCTTATCCTGGACAGAGGGATTTTTCGAACGCCCGCGTATTGATAAAAAGTTATTGTGCGAGTACCACAAAGGGATTATCGCCCTTTTGCCATCCTTCGCAGGAGATATTGCGCAACTTTTACGTGCGGGTGATAAAGATGGTGCCACGGCTACGCTCGCCGAGTTTAGAGATATATTCGGTACCAAAAATGTTTTTCTTGAAATTACACATCACCCGCTTGTCAAAGGGCACGAGAAACTCATGGAGCAAATTATCGCATTCGGAAGAGCGAATGACGCTCCACTCGTCGGTCAACATGATGTCTATTACCTTGAATCCGACGACCGCGAAGCAACTGAAATTATGCGACGTATTCAACAAGGTGGGCACGGTAGGAATGAAAGTGAGGACTTTTCCTTCATCGATGAAAAAATTGCAGAAAAACTCTTTAGGGAAACCCCCGAGGCATTGATAAATACACGGAATATCGCCGATCGTTGTACAGTTTCTTTTGAACTCGGCAAATGGACCTTCCCAGCGGTGCCAGTTTCCTCTGGATTTAAGAATCATGATGAGGAATTGAGAGCCAAGGCATATGCAGGTATTACATCACGCGGGCTTGAAGAGTCTAAAGAAATCATTGACCGCATCGAGTACGAATTGCGCATTATTATTGACAAGGGTTTCGCCGTGTACTACCTAATCGTTGCTGATCTCCTCGCATTTGCACGCCATGCTGGTATTCTCACCACCACGCGTGGTTCAGCGGCTGGAAGCCTCGTCGCCTATCTAGTTGGTATCACAAACGTCGATCCACTTTTTTATAAATTACCCTTTGAACGATTCCTTAATCCGGAACGCCCCAAAGCACCAGATATCGATATGGATATGGCTGATAATCGTCGCGACGAAATGATTGCGTACACGAAGCAGAAATATGGTGAAGATCATGTTGCTCAGATTGGCACTTTTGGCACCATGATGGCGCGTGCCGCGGTACGTGACGTAGCGCGTGCACTCGGACATTCTTACACTACCGGCGACCGTATCGCAAAACTCATTCCCATGGGTTCTCAAGGATTCCCCATGACCATTAACCATGCCCTCGAGCTTGAACCGGATCTGAAAATGATTTACGACGAAGACGATGAGGCACATGAAATTCTTGATCTTGGGAAAAAAATCGAAGGTTGTGTACGACATGTCGGTGTCCACGCGGCTGGTGTCGTGGTTGCACCAACCCCACTTATTGAATGGACACCGATCCAACCAGACCCAAAGGGCACTGGTAAACTCATCACTCAATACGATATGTACTCAATTACCGACGAGTATGGTGGTGTCGGCCTTCTGAAATTCGATTTCCTCGGCATCAAGAACCTTGCTATTCTCGCTGACGCAGTCGCACGGGTAAGGGAAACGCTTAACATTGTCATTGACATCGAAAATATTCCTATTGACGATACGAAAACCTACCAAATGCTTGCGCGTGGCGAAACGGAAGGTACTTTCCAATTGAATGGTTCCGGTATGACTCGCTGGCTCAAGGAACTTAAGCCGTCGACCATTCATGACATAAACGCAATGGTCGCTCTCTATCGCCCGGGACCAATGGAGACTATTCCCCAGTATATAGAACGAAAACATAATCCAAAGCTTATTCACTATCTTGATCCACGCATGAAGGAATATCTTGATTTCTCATACGGTCTCCTCGTGTACCAAGACGATGTCCTACTTACTGCCATTAAACTCGCCGGCTATTCATGGCTCGAAGCGGATGCACTTCGAAAAGCAATGGGTAAGAAAATCCCGGCCGTCATGCAAGCGGAGAAAGAAAAACTATTAACGGGTTTCGTCGAGTATGGGAAACTCTCCAGGAATACGGCGGAAAAGCTTTGGTCACTTATCGAACCATTTGCCGCATATGGCTTCAACAAGGCCCACGCTGCAAGTTACGGTAAGGTTGCCTACCAGACTGCTTACATGAAAGCGAACTATCCTGTTGAATACCTCGCCACTGTCCTCACTGCCAGCGCTGGTGACACAGAGCAGATTTCCACCTTCGTCGCCGAAGCTAAGCGCATGGGTATCACCGTGCTTCCACCAGATGTGAACGAGAGCGGAAGTGACTTCACAGTCACGGGGGGAGAAAGAAATTCCATTCGTTTTGGGCTTTCCTCGATTAAAAATTTTGGTGACGGTATCTCGGATACGATTATTACTGAACGCGAGACACGCGGTCCTTTTCGAACACTCACCGATTTTCTTTCTCGTATCGGTTCAAGAAATCTAAATCGGAAATCACTTGAATCCCTCATAAAGTGTGGCGCTCTCGACTCTTTGGGTTCAGCGGCTGATAAGCGTGGAGTATTGCTTGAGAATGTGGAGACGCTCCTCTCCTTTCATCGAGAGACAACCGCGACTGCACCGCAAAAATCACTATTTGGAACCTCTGTTCAACTTCCAGCATTCCAACTTTCAGAAAGCAGTAGACTGGTCTCGTTACTGGATAAACTTGCGTGGGAAAAGGAATTACTCGGTATTTATGTGAGCGGCCACCCGCTCGATATATATGAATCTGTAGCAAGAAAAACAAAATTCACGATAGCAAGAATCAAGGAAGATCCAAAACAAGGTATGCTCCTGATCCTGCCTGTGCTTGTCGTTCTGGTACGCGCTATCCTTACCAAAGGTGGCGAGAAGATGGCATTCATTACAATGGAAGACACCACGGGTACGCTTGAAGCGGTCATTTTCCCAAAGCTTTTCAAACAATACACAACTGTGATTACCTCGGGTGCCTGTCTACTCGTGAGGGGCAAGGTTTCTGTAAGGAATGGAGAAACCTCGCTCATCATAGACGAATTGAGGCCACTGTAACCCTACAAATATTCAATGTATTGGGAAGCAAGACTTGGAGGTTTCTGATATTCAGAATAATTACGTATCAAATAAAACTTTATGCGCCAATTACGGCAAGTGCACGAGTTAATGCAAGCTTTGCGCCGGTTACACCAGTTGTGTAACTCGCATCGATGGCTGTAGCAAGAGCGGCGACAAGTTTCTCGAGAGTCGTCGTTGAAAAACGTGCGGTCAGCCGCACAATATTGGAATCGCAGGCAGTTCCATCAATACGGGAGCGATACGCGTCATCGATGAGACAAACGACGGCAGAAAGAAGTTGCTCTGGAGAACCGGCGCCGCGAATATGCTGTCGCAACACGGAGAAAACGGCGGCGCGGTCACCTTCAATGAGCGCGGTTGCAAAACCACGAACGTCCGATGGCACCGCATCTCGTTCAGTAATAGTTTCGGTCGTAATTGGTTCAACGTTTTTAAAGATTGGTTCAATGTTTGGTTTCGATTCCACCTTTTGTTCGACAGGTTCGGTCGAACGTCTTCGCGAAAGACCCTTTACAATATCGTCAATCGAAAGTGCTTCATTATTTTGTGCGAGAGATTTGAAACCCTCATATGACGAATAACCGCGTGGCGCCTCAGGTAGCGTTGAATTGTGTAGCGCGAGAGGTGGTACTGGTTCGGTTGTTACCACAGATACGGGAGGCACCTCAGTTAGCATAGACTCACGTGCATTAAGCACTGACAATACTCGAAGACTAAAACCCTTAACATACCTATTTATGAGCGGTGCTATGCCAAAAAGAACTAGATATGCGAGAGCAAGTGCCCAACCGATGAGAATAATCCAGTAAAGTGCAGTACCGAGTGGGCCGAGGTCAAGGCCGGTGTATGGAATTTGAGATAGGTAGAGATATGCAAGTGGTTGCGCCCTTATATGAGGGAGCTCTGCGAGAGTAATGGTGGGCGGTAATGAACCGCCCCCCCCACCGCAATTACCCGTGCAGCCCCCACCACTTGACGTCACGGTAAGCGTGGCATTGCAAGTGAGTGTTTGACCGTTCTGTGCATGGAAAGTTCCTGTGTAAGTATGTGTACCTATAGTCGTCGGAGAAATCGTGATTGAACCAGGTGAGCTCGTTGCCGTTGCGATACCATTATCAATATCAACATTTAATATCTCGTTACCACCCCAGGAAAGTACTGAGGAACCTCCAGTCGTATAGCTTGTTGGTGAAACTGCAAGAGAACAGGACGGACCGCCACCGCTACCACCTTGGGTAGAGACTGCCGCGGAACAAGTTACTGATTGCCCGGATGAACTCACGGCCGTACCAATAAACGTTGTATTGGTTGTGATTGCCGGAGTAGTGGTTGACCCACTGACCACTGGGGTAGTTGTTCCAATTCCATTGTTAATTGTAAAAGAGGTGGCATTCGTCGTCGTCCATGAAAGCGTCGAGGAACTGCCGGTGGTGACGGAGGTAGGCGAAGCCGCGAGTGTACAGGTTGGAGCTGGAGGCGAGGGAGGCAAGTTAACACTTTGATTCTTGAAGACGACGGTCGTACACATAGATCCACTTTGCACAGTCACATTTCCACCTGCGGGCGTTACTGACAGGGGCTTCCAGGAACTGCCTGGGTCTACCTCGGTTACCTGATGTGCGCCTGGAGAAACTGATTGGAATTGCGCATTCCCATTTGCATCATTTTGTGTGGATGCACCACCATCGAGCACGAAAGTGAACTGTGCAACAGGGGTAATCTTGTTTCCATTCGAATCAAATGTCTCCTTTAAGACGTCGATGCATCCAGTCGCGGGAGCGGGTGGAGGCTTCGTTATGGTGACTGTCGCTGTACAATGAACGGATCCACCAGGGCCGATAGCTATGCCTGTGTAGGTAGTGGTTGCAGTTAGAGAAACAAGATGTGTACCGGATGAGACGGGAGTAACGGAACCTATGCCTTGATCAATTGTAAAAGAGGTGGCATTCGTCGTCGTCCATGAAAGCGTCGAGGAACTGCCGGTGGTGACGGAGGTAGGCGAAGCCGCGAGTGTACAGGTTGGAGCTGGAGGTGGTGGTGCAACTGTTATCAATACATTACAAGTTGTCTCACCACCAAGACCCTTAACAGTCATAGTATAGCTTGTCGTTTTGCTAACAGAGACTGTTTGAGAGCCAGACATAACCGATGAGACTCCGCCAATACCATTATTAATGGTGGCACTTGTCGCGGCAGAAGTTGTCCACGAAAGTGTTGAGAACCCTCCATTAAAAGGGAGCGATGCTGAGTTCGCAGAAAGCGAACAGGTTGGAACCGAAAGTGGGATTACAGGGGCGGGTGGGGGTGGGGGTGGGGGTATTGGTGTAGGTATGGGCATGGACGGAAGTGAGCAACAAGGTGGGGCTACTTGTGCAAACACCTGCGCTGGAGTTATGGCACCGGTTACAAATGCAATCATTATGCCTAAAAAAACTATTGCAGATACCGTAAACAATCCGATGAAAAGCGGATTTATTTTCTTATGTGAATTGGTTGTGTATTCATTCATGAGTGTTTGCACAAAAAAGGGGGTAGTGGCAGTTTCACTGCTACTAGAGCCCCAGAAAACTTGTTACTGTCTAGGAAATTTTGACAGATCGATTGCACTCGGTCCCCATACCGGCCATTCCTGACCATCATAAGGAATATGAACCGTTGTCACCGTTCCTTTTTCCCACACGTTCGGTTGGACGATCCATGAGTCGGACTGGCCGACCTTCAAACGCGTATCGCAGAACGCCACATAGTTCTGTTCAACTTCCAATGGAAGACGAAGCGATTGATTGCTATGCCGAGCGACATACTTTCCGGTATAAAGTGGCTTGAAGCCGGCCGGTATAACCGACATTGGACCGATCCAGTCGCAAGTATCGCAAGGCGATGGAGGAGCCGCACAATCGTCACCATCACAGAGCTGCCAACAAGCTGACGCCGGAAGACGTTCCCGTGTAAGGATGGCAAAGCGGAATTCATCGCCCGGCTTGCCTACATATTTTATTGTCCTGCAAGCAAGTACCGAGGAGGGTCCAAATCGCCAGCCTTCGTTGAAACAGACGTACGGAATGAACCAGATATAGGTTTTCCCTTCGTATGTCCATTTCCATTCCCGCACTCTTGCTGTTTCAGCAACTGAACCGGGAAGATAAAAACGTCCGTTGGGTGAACGTAACACTGGTAACTCCGCAACCGAGACATAGTTCATGACCCAATCAGTTGCATGATTGCGATCAGGCCCTGACATCATCTGTTCAAGCGACATGCCTGGTGTATACCATGCCCTTCTGCCACCCCTGCAACCAGTTTCAAACACTTTTTTGAAATGTTTTTTGACTAGCTGTGGTAGACGCGTGCCGTCGATTGCTTCGGGAGCCTTCCGGCATGCCTCAGCGAAGGAATGCGCATACGGCGCTGCCCCCCAACGGCTCCACTTCTCCTGCTGTGGTGATGCAGGTTTTGGTTTTTGCGTCTTTTTTTTAAGATTAAGGCTAGCGTGTGTCTTTTTTTGTGCTCTGGATGAGACCATTACGATCGGTTTCGATGAAACAGGTGCTTTTGTCTTCATCATTGATAACGGTTCTTCCGTATTATCAATTGTACGACCGTACCAGTGCCACAATAAAAGTCCGAGGCCAACTGCCATTACGAATGCAAGAAGCCAGACGAATTTCGGCTTCTCTTTTTTAATGATGAGGCCGCTGAAGAACTTCATCGTCTTCTCCTTGAGGCCGCACGAGGCGACGTTGATTAAGTTGGAAAGAACTATGTTTACTCTCCTTGCGGAGAGTCATTCGATTTTCAGCTAACTGGAAATCGAATGACTCTCGACAAAGTCCGCGGTGACAATGAAACGGTCACTTTTAGTCGCGAACGAGTTACAGGTCACAAGCGTGAGCACTTGTCCAGGAACGGTAAGATCAATGCCTGAATTGTTCGCGATGTTTTCTTTTGTGACACTTCTCACTTGGTATATATACGCCTCATCAGAGGAATACACCGTAATAGCGTCACCTGCCACAAGCTTCTGAATACCATCGAAGGTCTTATATGCTTGGTCACCAACTATCGGTAAGTAGCTCGAGTGACCGAAAATAACAACATTACCAACTTCACCAAGCATAGCGGAAGTCGGGTATCGTACAGCTCCCTTAAGGAGCAGACCGTCGAGTGTACTGATGTTGGTCGTATCTGGATTTTCAATATTCACAGCGAGTTTTATCGCGGGAATTGCTATGCTTGTTGGAGATTCGACCTTGAGTGTTGGTGCCAACATGGCGGCACTCACGGTAACAGATGGTTCCTCCACAAACGTAATGGCGGAATTATCCGGTGGCGGTACCCCTGGTAAAAGATTGAGGCGGGCAAGTATTGCTACAGTGCCAAGAAAAATTAAAGCGAAAACACATAGAAAGCTCCACTTTCTTGCGTAAGCTTGTTTGCCGGCCTGAATAAGCCGCGCGGTAAACCCGATAGCCCATGTCATATGGTCTTATAAAGACATACAGCATTGTATCAATATTGTCAAGCTTGACATAAAAAGCAAGTATGTGGTATATATCCACATACATTATGAATACATATGCAACCACACCTACATCATTGCCACGTCAAACGGCCATTAAAATTCTAGCGGTAATCGGTTTCGTTGCACTTATTGGCACAGGTATGTGGCTTGCCGTTTATTCGACGCAATTTGTACCTTCAGTGATAAATCGAATTGGTGAAGCGACGGTTTACCTTGGCTCAGTCTTCACACCTCAACATACATCCAATAATCTATCGGTTATTCCGATGACGCCAACTGCATCAACTACAATATCATTCGGTGAAGCGAGTTCCACGGGCTCAAAAATGCCAGTAAAACATCCGACAACTATGTATAGAACCAAGCGGATTACGACAACCGCTGGTACCAAGGAAGATACCGTCTACCAAATGAAAGGTTCCGTTGGCACGCCTTCACTTTACGGCCTTCCTGATTTTGTTACGACTATTGACGCGATTGGATATCTCGCAACGACCTCAGCGGATTCTTTTGTTGCAAGTTCAACGGTTCCAACAGGAAGTCGCCCTGCCGTAAGATTTACCATAAAGAATATCGGCACAAATGCGACTGGCCCATGGCGTTTCAGCGCCCTTATTCCAACACAAACCGCGTATATTTACCAATCGCAACCGCAACAATCCTTAAACCCTGGCGATAGCATCGATTACACCCTCGGCTTTGACCAGGCAAATAAAGGTGCAAATGAAACCATTTCAATTACCGCAAACTTTGATCATGCGGTCGTTGAATCGAATACTAACAATGATAGTGCTTCTGCGCAAATAACTATTCTCGGAAATTAAACTAAATATCTAGATTCGCTAATTTCGCGTTTGATTGAATAAATGATTTTCGTGAAGCAACATCAGTACCCATGAGAATATCGAAAATTCTATCAGCTGCCTCGGCATCCTCGATATTAACGCGTTTCAGTACTCGTCGCTCTGGATCCATCGTAGTTTCCCAGAGCTCGCTCGGATTCATTTCGCCTAGACCTTTGTAGCGCTGTATATTTGCCTCACCAATTTCTTTTAATGCTTTTTCTTTCTCCTTATCTGAATAAGCATATACGATGGTCTTCCCTTTTGATATTTTATACAGTGGAGGTTGGGCAATATAAACGAAACCACCTTCGATAATCGGTCGAAAATGACGATATAGAAGTGTGAGTAGAAGCGTACGAATATGAGCACCGTCAACATCGGCATCGGTCGCAATAATAATCTTATGATAGCGTAATTTTGAAATATCAAACACATCGCCAATAGCAGTACCCATGGCGATAACTAGTGCACGAATTTCAACCGATGCGAGCATACGATCGATGCGAGCACGTTCGACGTTAAGAATCTTTCCGCGCAAAGGCAGGATTGCCTGAGTGCGACGGTCTCTACCCTGCTTGCTTGAGCCACCGGCGGAATCGCCCTCCACAATAAAAAGCTCGCCTTCTTCGGCGCTCTTTGTTTGACAATCAGCGAGCTTGCCAGGAAGGGTCATTCCTTCAAGTGCTCCCTTACGCAATACTGAATCCTTTGCAGCCTTTGCAGCCTTCCGCGCTTTAAGCGCGAGGATTACCTTGTTAATGATCGCACGTGCATCATCTGGATTTTCCTCAAGAAATGTGCCGAAAGCTTCTCCGAAAATGGTCGCAGTGGCCCCTTGTGCCTCAACCGAACCAAGTTTCGCTTTGGTCTGCCCCTCAAATTGAATTTCGGGAAGCTTCACTGATATGACAGCCGTAATTCCCTCTAAGACATCGTCGCCGGTGAAATTTTCATCCTTATCTTTAATAAGATTCGCGTTTCTGCCGTACGTATTGAGACTTCGCGTAAGCGCCATCTTGAAGCCCGTGACATGAGTGCCTCCTTCACTATTGTAAGTGTTATTTGCAAAGGCGGTGATACGCGATGTAATATCATCAACATACTGAAGTGCGACTTCAACCTCCACTTTGTCCTGTTCGCGGTCGATATAAAAAATTTTCTTGTGCACTGGTGTTTGGTGTTTGTTATAAAACGCAATAAGTGACTTAAGACCTCCCTCGAAGTAGAACGTCATCGACGGTACGTCGAGTGAATGGGCGCGCAAAAAAATGGTATCCGTCCCGAAGGCTTCTTGTAAACTGCGAGCATCAAACAGAGCAATGCGAACATCCTTCATCAAATACGCCTGTTGACGTAAATGTGTAAGTATCTTTTCCCAATTCCATTCAATACCTTCTTTAAAAATAGAAGCATCGGGTTTGAAGAGAACGATTGTGCCGTGCTCCTTTGAGGTGCCGATCTTCCTCACTTTAGTGAGTGGTTTACCAATGTGATATTCCTGTAGATGAATGCCCCCATCCTGGTGCACAACAACCTTCGTATGCTCGGAGAGCGCGTTCACCACTGACGCGCCAACGCCATGCAAACCACCAGAAACCTTATATGCATCATTATCAAATTTACCACCTGCATGGAGTGTCGTCATGATGGTTTCGAGCGCGGAAACTTTTGTCTTCGGATGAATACCAACTGGAATACCATTCCCATTATCCGCTACACGCACATACCCATCTGGTAACAACGCAACTTCTATGTCATTACATCGACCAGCCATCGCTTCATCACGCGCATTGTCAAATATTTCCCAAATAAGGTGGTGAAGACCGTCGGGACCAGTAGTCCCGATATACATGCCAGGACGTTTCCGCACAGGCTCAAGGCCTTCAAGGACGGTAATGGAAGAAGCGTCATATGCCCTTTTCTTGTCCTCTTTTTTGACGATTGTAGCCATAAAATGTATGATTCTGAATTTTTTACAGTATAGCACAAATTAGTCATTGTTTCTTCTTTGAATCAGTGGTTTTGTGATCAAAAAAAGAGAGTATCATCCTCAATCTCAGGTCGGGTAGGGTCTACCAGACGTGAACTCATTTCTAAAAATAGAATGTGACAGACTGTGCTATACTGGCGTTAATTATTATGAGTCCTGAATTGCTCGCGTATCCGTTCCTATTTATCGCGATATTTTTCGAATCGTTCGTTCTTGTAACGCTTCTCTCAAAACCAGCGCGGGAGGCACGAAAACGTACCGCCATCACCACCAATGATACGTCGATAACGACGCTTCCATCGGTCGCGGTTATCGTGCCATGCTGGAATGAAGCGGCAACAATCAGTGGTACTTGTGACTCGCTACTTGCACTCAGCTACCCGAAAGAAAAACTGGAGATCATTTTAGTTAATGACGGTTCGACTGACGATACGCGAAATGTCGTAGCACGCTTTGCGGAACATCCACAGATACACATTATCCATAAAGAAAACGGTGGGAAACATACGGCACTAAACGCGGGCATTGCTGTTACACAGGCAGAATTCATTGGTTGTCTTGATGCCGACTCATTTGTTGAGCCAGACGCATTACGCGAGATCGTTCCCTGCTTCAGTGAGGCAAAGGTTGCGGCAGTAACTGCCGCAATGTCAGTACATCACCCAAAGAATCTCCTCCAACATATGCAACATGTTGAATACGTACTTGGTATAGCACTTCGACACGCGATCGCCTCCGTTAACGGGCTCTACGTAACCCCAGGACCATTTTCCTTCTATCGACAGAGTGTCATAAAAGAGCTTGGTGGATTTCGTTACGGTCATCAGACCGAAGATATGGAAATGGCGCTCCGAATTCAGCGTGCTGGATATAGTATTGAGAACGCGCCACGCGCACGTGTTTATACCAAGTCCCCGAACACCCTAATGAAACTTGTGAAGCAACGCACACGCTGGACAACCGGTTTTCTCCGCAATGTTACGGGTGAGTATCGCAGCCTTATTGGTAATCGCCAGTACGGTGCGCTTGGTATGCTCATGCTACCGACCGGACTGCTCGCTATCGGAAGCAGTATCTTGCTCTTTTTTCTCGTACTATTTGAATTTGTACTCCATATTATAAACGCCCTCGCAATTCGTACGGGTATTCCGCTCTCTTATGCGCTCGTGCCACACGGTTCGTTTGATTGGTTTTATCTCCCCACAAATTATTACCTATTACTCAGCATCGCCACGGTCGGTATGCTGCTCTCTTTGATAGTAATCGGCAAACGTATATCAAAAACACCAATGAGTCTTAAGATCGGCCTCATTTCATATGTACTCTTGTACGGTTTCATCGTACCGTTATGGCTTATGCGCGCAACAGCCGATGTTGCGTTTGGAAAACGTCGCGGTTGGCGGTGGTAATTCGTAACCCATGTCACTGGTAACCCGAAATGCGCTCATAGCCCTCGGTATTACAATCGCGCTTGCAGGTACGGTTGCCTATGCCGTTAATTACCTTAACCGTGCGCGCGTCAGCGAACTCTCGACTATAGAGGACCAGATTTCAATTGACACGCTTTCCCTTGAGACACAGTTCTCTCTACTCGAAGAAGCACCTTGTGACAGCGCTGCGTCTTCAACCACGCTGACCGGGGAACTTGCTGATCTCGGTAGTCGCCTTTCCTACGCCGAGGGTCAACTCGGGAGCGAAAATTCGCAGGTAATACGATTGAAGGAACAGTATTCCCTGCTCGAAATACGCGACTACCTTATTACCAAACAACTCGCTGCTGCCTGCGGAACGAAACCTGTGACAGTTTTGTATTTCTATAGCAATGCCGGTGATTGCAGCTCCTGCGATAAGGCGGGTTACGCTTTATCCTATTTACGAAACACCTATCCGGCACTCCGTGTGTATTCATTCGACTATAACCTCAACCTTGGTGCACTGAAGACCCTCATCACAATCCTGAGAGTCCGGGACTCGCTCCCCGCGTTCGTCGTGAACGGGAAACAATCTTATGGTTTTACATCTCTTAGTGATTTGGAGAAAAAATTTCCCAAAGGGGCACTTGCCTCAACAACTGCGATAAATCAGAATTCTTGAACGAAACGCAAGCTGCGCCAAAATTTAGGAAAATGGGAACCTGTTTGATTCTGGAGCCGGAGGTCGGAATCGAACCGACGACCTGCTCATTACAAGTGAGCTGCTCTGCCAACTGAGCTACTCCGGCGTATCCTCCCTTACCGTACATCCACATCAGGATGTACTGTTTTGAGGCTATTTTTGAAATCAGAAAGCGTCTTTACAAATGCACGCGCATTCACGCGCGGCGTAACGTCAAGCGATTGACGCATACGAAAACGCCGAACAAAACGTGTGAGAAAACGCTCGATAGCGCGCACCACCTGAAGCGAGAAGTGCGCGCTATCATGCGCAATGCGATGAGCGAAATGACGTAATGTCTCCCGCAGAAATGCACTTAGATCAATATGCGCCAAGATAAACTCAACACGTCCAACCTGCCGATCGAAATGTGCGCGCAATACCTCCAGAAAACGCGTGCCGCGTTTTGTTTCATACCACGTAAGCACCGAGAAACTAAGAAAAATAACGAGTGCTGCGAGAATAGTGATAAGGTATATCATGGCAATTAACGGGCAGAGAGACGTGCGAAACGACTAATCTCAACACGTTCGCCAAATTTTTGCGTTGCTTCGTTAAGAAGGTCGCGCACGGTTCTGTGTTCATCCTTGATAAACGGCTGTTCGAGAAGTACCTGATCACGAAAATAACTCGCCAGTTTACCTTCCAAAATCTGTGCTTGCATGGCCTTTGGCTTTTGAGCAATTTCTTTTTCGAATACTGCAGTCGCGGTACTCCTTGTTTCGTTCGGAATCTCCGCAACCGTACCATACTTAGGATCAGTCGCCGCAACCTGCATTGCGATTTCCCGAGCAAGGGCAACAAAATCAGGATTTTTAGCAACGAAATCTGTTTCGCAGGAAAGGAGAACCATCGCACCGATATTTCCATCGTGGACGTAGCTCCCTATTGCTCCAGCGGCGAGTGTACGATTTGCCGATTTTTCAGCCGATGTCGCTGAATGTTTTTTGAGAATGACGGCGGCAGCAGCAATATCGCCATCCGCCTCTTCAAGCGCCTTCTTACACTGCATGACCGATACTCCGGTCAGCTCGCGCAACTCTTTTATTATTTCAGTCGTAATTTCCATGATAAAAAGATGATAACATGCTCAGCGCTGCCGCCTGTGCCGGGTTACGCAACCTGCCCTTTTTTGAAGGCTTCAATGAGTTCGGCGAGAATGAGCCGGACAGTTTCGCGTGACGTATCATTTGCGACAATCGGATAAGTAATCTCCCGCAGGTCACAGTCCGAACTCATGATGGCGATAATGGGGATGCCCGCCTCATTTGCCTCTTTGACCGCATGTTTCTCGTGTTTAGGGTCGACGACAAGAAGCGCGTCCGGACGCTTCGCGAGCTCGGTAATACCATCAAGGCGACCCGTGAGGCGCTTTCTTTCCCTTTCGATTTTCACAAGTTCTAGCTTCGTGTGCTGTTTCGCAAGCGTGCCCGCCTCCCCTTTTTCCAAGAGCTCTGCGAGCCGATCGATGCGCTTCTTTATTTCGCTCCAATTGGAGATAGTACCTCCGAGCCACCGTGCTGCGACGTAAGGAGCGCCAATATCTTGTGCCGCTTTCTTTACAAGAGCGGCTACCTCGACTTTCCCGCCAACAAGAAGAACTGTCTTTCCTTCTTTTGCGAGCGCGGCCATAATACCTTTCGCAACCTCAAGCTGTCCAACCGTCTTCGTAAGATCGAAGATCTCCTGTCTTCCTTTCGTACCGACAAGGAAAGGTTTCATTGAGGGGTGCCGACGACTTTTTACCTGCGCAAAATGCGCCCCCGCATCGAAGAGGCGCCTGAGTTCCGTCGTATCTTTTACCGCCGTCATTTCATAATACCTTACTCGAATTTCATCCCTTGCGCAAGCGCCTC
>JAKBGA010000024.1:0-6961 GCA_021833245.1 bacterium
AAGAGGCCAATAGCTGGTCTACTAATCCCGCGGTAAACGACGCGACAATACAGGGCGCGATCGATTACCTGAATACCGAGAACATTCGCGTTGGCATCTACTCTGCACCGCATATGTGGCAGGAAATCGCAGGGAACAATTTCATTCCTATTCAAACTATCGGCGGGAAGGCGGTTTCCATTCCAAACTGGTTTCCGATTGGCATCATGAACCGAGTCGGTGCCATCAACGCCTGTGTGACCGATACCGGATTCATCATGGGTAGTCCAATTTGGCTCATACAGTACGAGACAAGTTCAACGGCCGTTGACCAGAACGTTGCGTGTTAAGTATGACAGATTCAAAGCGCTTCTTAAAACAAGGAGGTTCGCTTGTTGCACTCGCGTTCGTGTTTATCGCGATATCGTATTTGGCGCATCAGTATAAATACGAACTAATGAATATAATTCGCACTGGAGGCATCGTCGGTCCGGTCGGATTTGTCATGTTTACGGCCGTTTTTGTCATCTTCATTATTCCACTCGATATAGCTTTCCTCGTTCCTATCGGCGTGGTGGTCTGGGGTCCGATACTAACAGCACTCATGAGCATTATTGGTTGGACACTTGGAGCTGGTATCGCATTTACGCTAGCGCGTCAGTTTGGCATAAGTTTTATTGAAAAATTGATCGGACTTGAGCGGATACACTCCGTTGAGCAGCGTGTCCCAAAGCGCAATCTCTTTGGTTTGGTCATATTGCTACGGATGTTCGTTTCGGTCGATATCTTAAGTTACGCACTTGGTCTTTTTAGTACGATGCCAATGGGACAGTATTTGCTCGCGACCATTCTCGGCGTCACGCCATTCGGCTTCTATTTTGCATACGCGGGAGCGCTACCGTTCTGGTATCAAATTTTGGCGATAGTAGCAGCCATCATTCTCGCGACGGTCGTTCTGGTAAAATACGGAGTGCAGCGAGAGCCATAATACTATGAAGGGGATTCTTTTTTCTAAAGAAAGCTTCTAGCGTATTAGGCATGGTGAAGAAGAATCCTGTCGACGCGTCGTGATGCAAATTAAATCGCGGGTGGTAATATATAAAGTCATGAATGACATTATTATTAATACATCAGAAACAGCGTTAGTTGTTATTGATCTCCAGAAAGGAATTGTCGAGCGACAGACCGTTCCACATACACCCAAGATTGTCATACAAAATGCCGCAATGCTTGCTGCGGCCTTTAGGGAAAACAACATGCCCGTATTTTTGGTACGGGTGACCCCATCTCCGGATAGAAAGGATGCATTGCGTCCAATTGCTGACGTGACAATGCAAATGCAGATCCCCCCTTCGGATTGGGCGGATATCGTTCCAGAAATGGGACCAATGCGCGAAGATTTCGTTATTACGAAACGTCAATGGGGTGCTTTTTATGGTACAGAACTTGATCTAGAGCTCAGACGTCGCGGTATCACGACCATAGTACTCTGTGGAATTGCTACGAATATCGGTGTTGAGAGTACCGCCCGATTTGCATATGAGTATGGTTACCAGCAGATTTTTGTCGAGGATGCGATGTCCGCGCTGTCAGCTGATGAGCACGTGTTCACAGTTACAAAAATATTCCCACGTATTGGTCGTGTGCGAAAAACCAGTGATCTAATAAATAAATTACAACATCCTTAGTGACTTGGAATACGACTCCCTTAATCAAAGGCACTGCATAGCCTACTTCCTTCGAGATACCAAACTTAAGTCAGTTACAGGAACAAAATTAAAGAGCATAGAAACACCAAATTCTTAATCAGAGTATACTTCTTGGATCTTATGGGTAATAGACGATTTCCTCAAAATAAGGTTTTCTGGGCGATGTTTACGTTCATGCTTTTTTGCGCTTCTTTTTATACAGCTTATGCCCAATCTCAAAATCAAGGAACAAATGATATTGAACTCGCAAGAGTAATCCAAATAATATCGCAGACAATTCAGGATGTTCCAGGTACTAATACAAGCGAGACCGTGCAAACACTCCAAGCCAAAATTCTTGAGGGTCCGGAAAAGGGGATGATTGTAACAGTTCATAATGACTATCTCAACCTAAAACCAAATGATGAGTTTTATGCAGATCACGTTAACGGTAGTGAGGGCGCGATAAATGGAACTTGGAATGTGCAGGAGCCATACAGACTCCCGACACTTGAGATACTTGGTGGTATTCTAGTACTCGCCATTATTATTTTCGGGGGCAAACAAGGTATTCGTGGGCTCATCTCACTTATTGCAAGTCTTGCAGCCATTATTTGGATCCTTCTGCCAGGTATTCTTGCGGGATATTCACCGATCCTTCTTTCAATCGGGATATCATCATTTATCGTTATTGTCGGTTCATACATTACGCACGGGTTTAGTCGTACGACAACCGCCGCTGTTCTTGGTATGATAGTGACCATTTGTGTTACTGGAGCGATTGCGTACTGGTCCGTACACGCTGCAATGCTTTCCGGTTATAGTTCAGAAGAAGTTACGTATCTGCATTTTGCCACGAATGGAAGTATAGATTTTGTTGGTCTTTTGCTTGGCGGCATAATGATCGGACTCCTCGGCATTCTTTATGACGCGGCGATTGGGCAAGCAGTAGCTGTTGAGGAGTTAAAGCGTGCGGCGTCACATTACACACCGTGGCAACTTTACAAGCGTGCCGAACGTATTGGACGTGAACATATAGGTGCCTTGGTAAATACTCTCGCCATTGCATATGTCGGCGTTTCCCTCCCGCTTCTGCTTCTCTTGCATTTCACTAACATGTCTCTTGCAGTAACGATTAATCAAGAGATTTTCGCAACGGAAATCATTCGTATGATGGTTGGGAGCATTGGCCTCGTTCTTGCTGTACCCGTTACAACACTCATTTCTATATGGGTTTTGCGTAGGAGCAATTTTCCCATTGAAACGGAGGAACATGCGCACTCGCATTCACACTCTTCCCCGCGTTAAGGCAAGAGGTTACCTAGATTTAGATAAGCGATTCTTACAAGAGTATTTTGGAGAGGGCACTAAATTCTCTGCATTATATACTCGCGAGTTTTATGACGATATAAAGTACACTGATACCTGCAACTGTCATCAGAGTAGTCCAGCGCACAGGATGCGTGTGATAACTTTCCGGTATAAGATCACTTGCTCCTATGTAGATGAAGAAACCAGAAAAAAGAGCGAGTAAAAGACCGAGTTTATCTGGCGGTAGCACAAAGAGTAACGTCGAGAGCACCCCAATGACGGGAGCCACAGCGTCAACGAGTAACCATTGAAACGCTCGTGCTCGGTTGCCTTTATTTTTTAATACGAGATTAACTGTATTGATACCGTCGGAAAAGTCATGAGTGAGTACCGCAGCTGCCACCACAATACCTACCGTTGCCGATACTTTGAACGCCAGTCCTATCCCAACCCCATCAAGAAAGCTGTGGAATGAAAGACTGCCTGCGCCGACATCTCCTCGGTGACTACTGCCATTTTCATTTCCTATATGACCATGCAAAAGAATTAACCGATCAAGAACGAGATAGGTTGTGAACCCGATCACGACAGCCGTAAGAATTGTTGTTACAGAATGCATCTTGTCGGCAAGATTAATTGCCTCCGGTAAGAGATCAAAGAAGGCGACGGCGAGAATTGCTCCCGCACTGAACCCAAGAATCAAGTGCAATTTATCTTTCAGGTAAAGCGCAAACAAACCCCCAATGAGGGTTGAAAAAAGAGTCGCGATCGTTATAAGTATGACCATGGCGACCTTACGTTATGCGGCGCATGCCCTACAAATACCGAAGAACTCAAACGAGTGTTCACGAATGGAAGAAAATTTCGTGCTTCTCCTAAGTACGCTTTTTTCTGCCCTATCTCCAGGACAGTCCTTAATATTTTCAATTGTGCCACAACCAGTACACACGAGATGGTGGTGGTGTTTGCCCGGGGTAACGAGTTCATAATCCGTATGTCCATGTTGTAAGTTAACACGCTGTACAATTGAAGCTGCAGTAAATGCTTCGAGTGTCCTGTAGAGGGTTACGATATCAGTGCCGTCTTTCGACCAATTTTCCAGTATCTCGTGGGCACTAAGGGGTCGTTTTATCCGTGCGAGTATGGATAGTAACTGGAGTCGTTTCGGCGTCATTTTGAGTCCTTGTGCACGAAGTAGATCCGTGTATTTTTCTTTTTTGGATTTTTTCATAAAATGTATGTTGCATATTAACGCAATAATATTGCATTTGCAATGCGTGCGATTTATCAATCATGAGGATTGTGGAGTCTCAACGGCTCTGATACACTTCGATTACCTAAGTAATTAAATATTTACATGCGTGAACGATTTTTATTTGTTCTCAATATACTTTCAAAGCCGGTGGTAGTCATCGGCGGCGCTATCGTCATAGGTATTACCGTAATAGGGTTCACGTGGTATTCCACGTCGATATCGCCGTCTGGGAATTTCGTGTCTGTGACAACAGGCCCAATTACTGAAGAGGTGGACATTTCAGGTGTTGTGAAGGCTGCCCACAGTACCGATTTGGCTTTTCAGACTTCCGGGAGTGTTGCGTCAGTACGTGTCCACGTGGGTGACCATGTAGAAGCGGGACAAACGCTTATTACGCTTGAGAATACCAGTCAATCCGCTGCCGTTGCGCTCGCGAAAGCAAATCTTGAGATACAGCTAGCAAAATTGGCAGCACTCAATGCGGGCACGCGTTCGGAACAAATTTCTATAGATCAGACGGCAGTTACACAGACCAAAGATGCACTTGAGAGTGCGCTTTCTTCGGCATACGCGAACGCGGATGACGCCGTGCATACAAAAGCCGATCAAGTTTTTACCAACACGGGAAGTATGAACGCGCAATTAGCAGTTCTTGTGCCTGACGAAACTCTTGTTAATCGTGTACAGGCCGAACGTGTCACGCTTAATCCCTTGTTTTCGTCATGGCAAGTAGCACTCGTGTCTCCGAGTGGTCCACAGGATATAACTAATTTGTCCGAGACGAACCTAAAAACTATCATGGCGTTCCTTAATGATCTTACGACAGTCCTTGCGGAGGCGCTGCCGAATGGTCCTATTTCTGCGGTGACTCTCGCGGGGTATCAGGTAAACGTGAATGCCGGACGTTTGAACGTTTCGGGGGCACTTTCCACTCTTATATCCGCTGATACGGCATATGAGGCAGCTGTTGGAACGCTTGCGCTTGCGCAAGCGGGAGCAACTAAAAACGATATAGACGCACAAAAAGCTGCCGTAAATGCCGCACAGGCTTCAGTTGCCGCAGCTGAGGCACTAGACGCGCAGACAAAAATAGTAGCGCCGGTTTCAGGCACAATAACTGCGCAAAATGCGAACCTAGGTGAAACAGTCATACCTGGTACTCCACTTGTCTCTATGATCACGGACGGGAAGTATCAAGTTTCAGCGCAAATTCCAGAAATCGACGTTGGGAAGATTAAGGTCGGTGATATGGTCGATGTCACACTTATTGCATACCCAGATGTAACTTTTGCGGCAACTGTTACGACAGTTGACCCCGCAGCAAGCATGAATTCTGGCATTGCTTCATATGGTATTAAAGTCACGTTCCTTAATAATGACCCACGTTTAAAACCAGGTCTTTCGGCGAATCTGCGCATCATTACCAAAACAAAAAGTGCTGTGCTTCTTGTGCCTACGAGTGCCATCATAGCGAATGGTAATCAGGAATTTGTATACGTAAAAAATACAAAAAATATTGTTCGCACGCCGGTTACTGTTGGCATTGAGAGTGCAAATGGAATGACTGAGATCGTTTCGGGACTCTCTACAGGAGACCAAGTGCTCACGTTCGGTACGCAGGCTATACAATAAACAATACACGCATGTCAACCATCACATTTTCACCAGAACTGCGCCGGCGCCTCATGATCTTCGGTGGCACAGGACTTCTCATTCTTGCTGCTGCGGGTATCGTTTCGTATATAATTTCCTCAAGCAGAGAAGTTGCTATCGATACGGCCTCCATATCAGCGCCTATCATTGATCTTTCCCCTACAACATCTGGACGTCTAAACGCTATTTATGTGAATGAGGGAGACAGACTTCCCGCAAATGCTCCAGTAGCGCTTGTTGGTACGGAGGTAGTGAAGACAAAAACAGCTGGGCTTATTGTGCAAATTAATGATACCATCGGGGCGCAGATAGTTCCCGGACAGCCAGTCGTGGAAATGATTGACACCACACAGTTGCGAGTCGTGGGTAGGATCGATGAAAACAAAGGTCTTGCGCAAATACGAGTTGGAGATCCTGTCACGTTTACCGTTGATGCCTTCGGTGGAGAATCTTTTACCGGTGTTGTTGATGAAATCGCTCCAACGTCGAACCAATCTGGCATCGTTTTCGATATCTCAAGTCAACGCGAAACTCAGCAATTTGACGTCAAGGTGCGTTTTGACACGAATACATATCCACAACTTAAGAATGGAATGTCTGCCCGCATGTGGATTTATATGGAGTAGTGCGCCATGTCGAATACTAATGAACAAAAACAAGCCCACCAACTCACGGGTCATCCATGGCTCGTGCTGACCACCGTGATGGTAGGTACGCTGCTCATCGGTCTTGATCGCACGGTCGTGAATCTCGCCTTACCGAAAATAATTAGTGATTTTAGTATCTCGGTTAGTACTGCCGCATGGATTGCGACTGCGTACATAATTAGTAATGCTATTTTCGTACCAGTTTTTGGGAAACTTGGTGACTTGTTCGGGAATCGCATCATTTATTTCTGGAGTTTCATCGGATTTATCGGTGTTTCTGTGCTCGCAGGACTTTCATGGAATTTCAGTTCGCTCGTATTCTTTCGTATATTGCAAGGACTCGTTGGTGCTGCTGTTTATCCAACCGCCATGTCGCTTATTGCGAAATCATTTTCGGATACAAAAGCTCGCGCTCAGGCGCTTGGCAT
>JAKBGA010000025.1:0-6923 GCA_021833245.1 bacterium
AACTACCATGGTATATCCCTGCACGAAACTCCTGAGTCCTCGAGCAAAAACCAGACGCCGAAGATCTTTTGTAGGAAGCTGCTCGTGAAGTCGGCTTATGAGGTTTTTCATGATTCGTGCTGAACGTGTAACAGGTAAGCAATACGTTCTTTCTTCAAAAGAGTCGGAGGATCTGATAGAAAAAAATCGTAAAATTAAAATAATTAACTGTTCCAAATCCACTCACCACTTGATAACAAGGCCGCTTGGTGTGTGGAGACACTGTCAACGAGCAGCACATGAACTTCAGCGTCGGAGTCAGCACAAAGGTTGAGAAGAACAGTAAGATGATGATCCTTGCCACAGTCTCACGTACCGTTGAAAACGCAATACCGCTCGTCGCGATGCCAGCAAGAATGAGATGTTGAATATTTTGAGCGTGCAATATCATTTCAAGATCGCTGCCGGAGAATGCACTTACATGTCGTTTCGTCACTACAACACTCTCTTCGGCGCGATCACCGAAATCGAATCCTTCATCGTGGATGACGTGTTTTCTTTTATAGCGCAAAATACTTGTTGTCGAGACTCACTTCAGAGAATCCCGGTCGAAATCCAATGACAATATAGATGACAGAAATTAATCTTTCGCACACTTGAGAAGTGTACAGCATTAAACGTTTTGTGGAAAATTAAATTTTTTCCTTACGTGGAATTTTCAGAGAAGTTAATATAACCTTGTGCTCAAAAAATAGGATAGTAGGCTTCACCGTCTACAACTCCTCATGGTCGCTTTTACGCAATGTCGCCTTTTCGATAAGGCGACATTGCATTATTTCCTTACTTCTCTATCTCGACTTTGATCCTTGCTTTTCGCTCATCTTCCGATTTCGGAAGTGTGATCGACAGGACACCATTTTTTGCTTTGGCTACAATGCCGTTCTTGTTTACACGGGCCGGAAGACTGAACTCTCGGCGGAATTCACCATATTCTCGCTCGTAACGGTACACTTTCCCGTCTTTCTCGTCCTTGTTTTCCTTTTCAATTTTCCCAGAGAGCGAGAGATAATCGTCACCGACCTCGATATCTATCTTCTCGGGATCGATACCAGGGACATTTGCCACTACCTTTATCTCATTGTCAGTTTCGGATACATCCACTTTTGGGAACGTCATACTTACCGAACTGAGTACTCGATTTCGGAACAAGGCTGGTTTCAGCATATTGAATGGATCCAGCGCGTCATCGAAAAAACGATCAATAAAAGAGAGCGGGGACGATTGCGGCTCATACGCCTGAATTTCTCGTGGTTGAGTATTGTCCTTCTTCGTAATGTTGACCATATGAATATTTGGTAATTATCTGATAATGATTCCGTCTCTAATTACGCAACAGAACGGAAATGATTATCTTTCCCATGAACAGTGAAGAGATCCCGCCACGACCAATTATCTAATCAAGCCTGAGTCATACGAATGGCGGCAAATAACACATATACACTAACTCAGTTGTGAGACTAAAATTGATCGGGTAAGTTTCTGAAGCCAGCGAACCAGCACTAGACAAACAGAACTCATACCTTGCTCCATATTCTCGCGACCTTACATGGCCGCTCATCTTATTTAACGAATCAGCACTCAAAAGGTGTCTATTTAATTAAATTTATCGACAGTAGGATAGCCCCTATGGTGAGAAGAAATTGGCCGAAAAAGAAAATATAGCTTGCTATCGATTCGAGATAACGACTGCGCTTGTTGGTATATGCATGAATGGAGGCATATGAAAGGAATGAGCTCATCGCGAATATGGCAACACACCCTGCCGCGATCTTTGGAATGAGGCTATCCGCAGATAAACCGACAATGCGCGTGGAGGTGAGAATGAGAAACGTGAATCCAAGCAAATTGGAGGAGGTGTTGAGGATATGTGGTGCGCGTTCGCTATTCAGTTCTTGGTTTCCGCTCATTCTATGTTATATACAAAATTATTTCTCTTTTTGAAAGCGTGGTTTGGTGTACTTTCGTTTCGTATCGGCAAAAGCCCTTATATCTTGCAAGTATGGGTGCTCTGATAGCTTCTTACGCGTACGGGACAAGTTCAGCTTAACTGCATTTTCGCTCGTATTCATGACTTTAGCGATGTCGCGCACTGGCATGTCTTGTTGATAGAACATCAGGAGTGCGTCTCTTTGCGATTGAGGTAGTCTCTGTACTGCACGCCAGAGCATTTCGGCATCAAATTTGTTCGCGAGATCCTCGGTTATTTCATATGGCAAAATGTCTATCGGCAAATTCTCAACTAGGATACTTTTAGGCTTGCGATAATGATCAATGAGTAGATTGTGGGCAATAATAAGTAGATAGGTTAAATATGAATATCCCTTAGCTTTGTATTTCCCTCTCCGCTCGAACGCCCGCAAGAATGTTTCCTGCATCAAGTCTTCGGATAGCGGTTTATCATGTCCAGTGCGATACCAAAAGTAGTTGAATATCTTATCAACATATTTGCGATAGAGTTGCTCATATGCCTCCGAGTCGATTTTTGATTTCTCAATAATAGCGGAATCTTCCATACCCTATATATCATATCTGAATTCGAATCTCATGTAGTACTTTTTAAGATAGGTGGTCGACTTCAACGAAATAGGTGTCGAGATGAAATTCAAAGATGAACTCAAGCGCCACAATAGCTTCCAGAAGACCGTGCTCGGACTGGCCGACCACACGCCAAGCACGAGTAAGTCGATATTCGCACCTATGCGAAGTACATCCTCAAGGAAGGCACGAATGAGGAGAAGCGCGAGTTGATAGGGTGCTTCAAAACAAAGCTGAAAATTACCGAAGGTATCGTAACAATGGCGTCATAAGTGCGCTGCGAATATACTGATTGGATGGGCAAAGAAATTAGCACTGGTGCAGGAGTTGAAATCATCACACAGCAAGGAGCAACGCTCCTTGCTTCTCTCGTGCCTGCGGTTCTCTCCTTACCGCCCGCATGGCAAGCAGCGTTTCTTACTGGAAGCGCTCTTATTCAGACGTGGGGCGCATGGGGGCAATCAAGGGTTAACGAGATCGTCGAAGAGCTGAAAAAGCACGACGGAAAATTTGATGAGAAGGTACTCCAGAGTGACGAGTTTAAGACAGTCCTTCTCAACGTTATTGAGGTCCACATGAAAGAAGCGGCAGTCGAGAAACGGCGATTGTACAGAAACTATATGATCAATGTAGCAATGGGGTTGCCAATGAAAATCGACTATCACTCCAAGCTTTTTGCGATCCTCAATCTAATCACTTTCGATGAAATCCATACCCTAGAGCAAATCGTCGGCGTGTTTGACCAGACGAACTTCCCAGAACAACTTCCTTCTTCTGAGCGGCATGTTCTGACATCAGAAAATATTTTTAGGTCATTAGGAAACACGAGTCCGAGCCCAGAGCAAGCGCAACAGCTGGGCCAGAACATGCGTGCATTGCAGTCCTACAATTTGATCTTCACTGGCGACGCGAGAGAAACCACAACCGGCGCAGTAACACCTAGCCTTCAAGTGGTTACAGAATTCGGCCGCGAATTTTTGAAATTTATATCGGAGCATACCGAGGCAGCACGAGGGTAAGGCTCTCGGGTCTGTCCGATACAAAAGTCTTCGGGCGGAAACGTGGTGATTCGAAAAGCCTTGCGTATACCCAATAAAAAGTACCGCGCCCTCGAAAGTATTGATCATGGTCTTCTGTTGCTATTCAACGTATAATCCAATCATGGATATAACTTATTCTACTAACAAAGAGGATCTTGCTGGCCTTAAGGTAACAGGCTTTTTCGAGGGTTGGCAAGACAAGCCAGACGAGAATATATTACGAAGAAGTATTGAAAATGCGGATTATATCGTGTTGGCGATCGATACAGAAAAAAAGAAACTCGCCGGGTATATAACAGCACTCTCCGACGGAGTCCTTGCGGCGTACATACCCTTTCTTGAGGTCGAGAAGACCTATCAGCACAATAGCGTTGGCCACACGCTCGTCAGTAAGATGCTTGAACAGCTCAGTCACCTCTATATGATCGATCTCGTGTGCGATAAAGAATTAGCCGGCTTCTATACAGAAGCCGGCTTTAAGTCGTGGCACGCAATGATTAAACGAAACTACGCTAACCAGAGCGGTCATCGGGCGGGATCAGCTAACCGCGTGGATTCTCGGTGTCGCTGATTTCTCGAGGAGGGTGACGCCAGAGATTACATTCTTTGCATGATTGAAGATTATGAGGCTTTCCATTTGCGCTGAGAATTCTTCTTCCGATGTGATGTGCTTGCTGCACCCCCTATGACCACCACACAGCAAGATCAGACAGCCTGCCGCGACGCGTTCAAGCGTGTCATCGTCGAGACCTTCAAAGCCATCGCCTGAAATGCGATCGAACAACACCGAAAGAGCGGAGCCGTAAGTGGCGTAATAGTCCTCCTTTGGAACAAAGTGCTGCCGACCGTACACATCGAGTTTTGCCTTGAGTTCTGATGACGGTTCGAGCACATAGCGTCCATCGAATCGGAGCTGTTTGGTGTTGAAATCAACATGCCGCGATGTTTGAAGCGCAAGTCGATACCCGTCGAAACCCATGCCGGCATAGAAGGCCATGTCCATATCGGAGTATTTCCGACCAAGATAGGCTTCCGTTTCTGGAGCACCAGGATCAAGCGGACAGTGAAGCCGATCAACGTCCTCCACATAGAATTCATGCCATGAAGGCCGATTTTCCTTTATCGTCTCGATTCCGACGACACCAGCGAGCCGGAAGACCCAGTGCGGACCAAGTGCCTCGTTCACGATTCGCAAACGGTCGAAGTAGGCATCGGTACCAGACAGGACGCGCTGATAATACGCGATGCGTGGATATAGCCCCGAGAACAGCACTCCAGATAAGTAGATTCTGTTTCATGAGGAAATCTCCAAAGAACAACGAGGCTTGGCAGAATGCCTCCTCGTTGGGAACGACTTTGGCACAAAAGTCTAATTTACGAAAAAATTCGAATCTTTGCGCGGTAATCTAGACTTCTACAAAACTAACGAAGGGCACAAGCATACTCCGTATGCGCTTGCCCCACCCAGTGCGCGCGCAAGCCCGCCCGCTACCGCGGGCGGCTCTATTGTCGTCACACGCAAGGTCAGATACCCATCGTGTTTATAAGCTCAATAAAAGCATCCTGAGTCTCAGGAGTTATGGCTTGAAAGAATTGAGACATGTTGTTGTCCATGCCGGTGTCTCGTACATAATGCTCCCGAGCATAAGCTAGATGCGAGGATGTGAACATTTCATCTCCATGCATGCCGAAGTAGTTCTTCAATTGGGACATGCGTTCCGCAATTTCATGCGCAGAGAAAAGATATTCGAGTATATCTTTGCGCACATCGTCGAGGAGATATTTCTCAATGGCCTTTGTATCAGCGTACTGATTGCGAGGAAACTGGTCTTGCGAAATCATACGCTCAACGAGCGGATCCCCGCGTTCTATACGTACCTGAGACAAATCAAATCCCTTTTTGAAAAGAACATCGAAGGAATGCCCTCGATAAGGGCGCAATACATGCCCTTTTTCATGTGCCTCTATGATACTCATCTGCTTCGTGTTCGGTTGTTGCTCGGTTCCCTGGAACTCGGCGGCTACCGCAATCGCATCCATATTTGATGTGGCATCACGCTCGAACGATACCGGCGTGAACGAAGCAACCTCATGCAATCGCACATCTAATTCGTTAGCAAAGACTTCTTTCGAAGGGGGTTTTCTATCTGCACTCTTCGGATAAGAGGTACCGCTCGGTCCTTTTACAAATCCATCGAGGAGCGGATCAGGAACTGCTTGCTGGAAGTCCTCGTATGTATCGAGCGCGTTCTTATACAAGAGGTCGATAATCTGATTCCTTATGTGAGGACTCGACACTCGCTGAGTGAGGAGTTCTGTATCATTCCCCTCGTAGTTTGCTGTTTCTTCTATATTTTTAGGCATCGAAGCATCAGACTCAATGTGTTCGACACGAGTAACCTTCTTTGAAGGGGGATTTTCAAACGACATACTCTTACCTCGCAACTTCTTTCTTCAGGCATTGCGAAACTGTCTTCATGGTTTTTTCTTCAAACTCCAAATGGCGCAAGGTATTTCTATGGTATACCTTCGGACTCCACCTCCTCATGAATGCTCTCTCGACTTTCTGAGCCTGAATTGTTTCCTCGAAATATCTGATGACATCTCGAGCGGTCTTCTTTGAGAACGTGTGAGGAGAAAACGATTGCTTAACTCGTTGAATCGGGCCAAGCGACCATTTTAATGTGTCTGATTTTGGATGACTGACTTTTAGGACTTTTGCCCACCGAGGGTCAATTTGTTCAACGCTAGGCTCTCGTTTCTTCATGATCTTCAATATATCACAGACATTACTGGGCGATACCAAGCACGGACAACATAAAATTAACAAATCCCCATACAGAAAAAAGAACGGCCAGTCCGAGGATGCCCCAAAAGATAAATTGTCTCCCTTGCCCATATCCTCCGCGCTCTCCATAGGAGCCGTAATAATTAGGACGCAAAAAGAAGTGATCGATGATGCCCCAAACAAAAGCGAGAAAAGCGAGTGCAAAGATAATCGGCACAACGACAGTATTGATTGTGCCGATAAGCCCAGTTGAGCCATTACCAACAAATTGCGCAAATGTCATGAAATATAACTATACTATCACGGTACGATTGGTTGATGTGCCGATTTGGTATAATGGGATTACGTCTCTGCGCGCGAGCGAAGCGAGCGCCCGAGGCGCGTTAGGTCGTTGGGTTGTCGAAGTGGGTTCGCGCAAAGATGAGTATCTCACCGCAGATAGAAACTCCATCAGACGTGAGGGGCGCGGTGATTCGAAAGGCTTGGCATAGGCCCGATAAAAAGTACTGTTGGCGGTGTGT
>JAKBGA010000004.1:0-32140 GCA_021833245.1 bacterium
ACGCATGAATCATACCTAGAAGTATTTCGAATACTTCTCCTTTGTGATTTTTAACTAAATTTACATTCTTCTAAAATGCCGGGGGAAGATCTTTTGCGAGACGTCGTTGAATTTGGCAATCCGACGTTTTCGATGCTCCAGAAATTTTGTATACTGTTCACATTGCCACCCCTGCGGTCCACGTATTGATTACATGATTAGTGCGGATGTGTTACCAGTCGAGAATGAGATCGTTAGATAATTTAGAGCCTACAAAAAACTGCCGTGAGATTTGTCTTCTGATGTACGCATTCACCCACACGATACGTATGTGAGAATCATTACAATGACACCATACTTGCAATAGCATCACCATCGCGCATTTTCATAATACGGACACCTTGAGTAGCGCGAGAAAGTATTGAAATTTCAGAAACCAATGTGCGAATCACTTGTCCTTTCTTTGAAACGACCACGATCTCCTCACCGTCGAGATTACCCGCGATAACCTTTGTACCGATAATCTCACCGGTCTTTGGTGTCATTTTTGCAGTTTTGATGCCAGAACCACCACGGCCTTGTATTTTATATTCAGAAATCTTAGTACGTTTCCCGTAACCCTTGCTCATAATAACAAGTAAAGAAGAATCTTTTGCTTCAACAGCAGGAATGACTTCCGCCGAGACCACACGATCTCCTTTTCGTACATTCATTCCGCGTACACCGCCTGCGGCACGTCCCATCTCACGGATATTCTCGACCTCGAAACGAATCGACTGCCCCTTCGCAGTTACAATAGACACCGTGTCATTCTCCGAAACGTGGCGTGCTGAAACAAGTCTATCGCCTTTCTTCAAATTGATTGCGATGATTCCCGAACGACGCACATCTGCGAAAGCACGCGCCGCCACTCGTTTTACTATACCCGCCTCAGTCACAAACACGACTGAGGAAACTTCAAGCGCGGCCCCTTTTGGTACTGGCAAGATGGAGGTTATCTTCTCCTCTGCTGCGAGCGAAAGAAAATTCATAATGCTCTTACCTTTAGTCGCACGTCTCCCTTCTGGGAGTTCATACATCTTGAGTTGATATACCTTGCCGAAATCGGTAAAGAAAAGAAGATCACTGTGAGTACTTGCGATTAGGAAATGTGTCACTGCGTCTTCTTCCTTTGTTGCTATGTCAACAACACCGACACCACCACGTTTCTGCACCCGGTACTCGTCTGGATTCGTTCGCTTTACATAACCTCCTTGGGTAAGGAGCAATATTGATTCCTCATCCGGAACGAGATCTTCAACTGAAATGTTTTGCACCCCGCCGCGCGTTATTTTTGTCCGTCGATCATCTCCATATTTTTCAGAAAGCTCTTCAAGTTCCTTTCTTACGACAGCGAGGATTTTCTTTGGTGTAGAAAGGATATCTTTGAGCTTCTTGATGAGTGTCTGTACTTCCATGAGCTCGTTCTCGATCTTCTTACGTTCGAGGCCTGCCAACGTCTGGAGTCGCATTGCAAGGATTGCTGCTGTTTGCCTTTCGGAAAACCCGAATTTTTTGCGGAGTGCGGTATCGGCACTCGGAACATCCGGTGCCTTTTTTATAAGGGCTATAACCTCATCGATATGATCGAGTGCCTTTGAGAGACCGAGGAGAATATGTTCACGCTCTTCCGCTTTACGCAAATCAAACTCGGTACGACGTTTCACTACTTCCTGACGATGTTTGACGAAATACCTAAGCATGCCGTCCAAAGAAAGTATCTCTGGAACGCCCTCAACTAGGGCGAGCATGTTGTAATGAAAAGTGCTCTCAAGTTCTGTGTTTTTATATAGTGCGTTCAAAACGGCTTGTGGATGTGCTGTTCCTTTTAGTTCGATTACGACACGAATGTCACTTGTTGATTCATCGCGTAAATCACGAATACCTTCAAGCTTTTTCTCTTGCACCAGATCCGCGATACGCGCAATTAGCTCGCTCTTATTCACACGATATGGGATAGAGGTAATAACGATGCTCACATCTTTCTTCCCATCGTCAATGATTTCTGCCTCACCACGCACAACTACTGGTCCTTTGCCTGAACTGTAAGCGTGTGCAATGTCCGTCTGATTGAAGGCAATGCCTCCGAGCGGAAAATCGGGACCTTTCACGAACCGAAGAAGATCGCCTGTCGTTGCTTCTGGATTTTCAATGAGATGGATGGCCGCAGCAACGACTTCACGAAGATTGTGGGGTGGAATATTCGTTGCCATACCAACGGCAATACCAAGCGTGCCATTTAAAAGAAGATTTGGTAATGTCGCGGGAAGCACATTCGGTTCCTCACGCGTCGCGTCATAGTTTGGGTTCCAAGTGACGGTTTCTTTTTCGAGATCGGCAAGTAACGATTCCGCAATGCGCGACATCTTTGCTTCGGTATATCGCATGGCCGCTGGAGAATCACCGTCAATGGAACCAAAGTTTCCTTGACCGAGCACAAGCGGATAACGGTAGGAAAATTCCTGCGCCATCTTGGCCATTGAATCATAAACTGCTGTATCTCCATGTGGGTGGTACTTACCGAGCACTTCACCGACTACAGTTGCACTTTTGCGAAATTTTGCCCCAGGTATGAGCCCCATATCCTTCATTGCATAAAGAATACGACGATGTACTGGTTTCAAACCGTCACGTACATCTGGCAATGCACGTGCCGTAATGACTGACATCGCATAATCGAGATACGATGTGCGCATCTCCGAAACGATCGGTTGATCGATAACATTCGCTGCCATAGGAGGTGTATTGGAGTTTTTATCTTTCGAAGCCATTGTCTATTTCTTAAATATTTGTATTCGCAATTATCAAAATGGAATCGTTGTCTGCTCTGCCCCTGCTTGTTCCACGGTCGAAGACGCGGTATCAATAATTTCAATATGCGCCGGTGCGTTTGTGTTCTTGGAAGGTAGAGCGGCGGCGGCACCCGCGAGATTCGAAGGCTCGCTACTGCCGCTGGTTGTAATTACACCTGCTTGCCCGACGCTTTCGGCAAACGAACTTCCCTGAATGGTAAACGCGCCGAAAGAAATGTTACCAATGAACCATACCAGACCGACGAGCGTTGCACACGAGGCCGCCGCCGTAAAAGCAATTTTTTTACGAATATGGTATGGCTTCCCTTTTACCCGCTCAATATGGTCGAAGACAGTTTTCATGTAAGTTAGGATGTTAGTATTAGTATACTCCCATCATGATTAGTGAGATCCTTTTTCTTAAGAGTGAGTTTATCAACTTTCTTACCGTCATTCCCCACCTCCTTCAGAAAAGCCTCAAGTGCCTTGGGCTCTCCCATGCCATTCCAATGCATCGGGACAATGATCTTCGGCTCAAGTGACACCGCGAGCTTGTGTGCGTCGGTCGCAGAAAGTACGCCACTCGCACCAACCGGTACGAAAAGAACGTCTATTTTATCAATGCCTTCGCGCGCCTCAAGTGGAAGTTCAGTATCGGTAAGTGCGCCAAGATGCACGAGTGTCATATCTTCGAGATTGACCATGTAAATGGTGTTTACAGATTCTGCCTGGCCTTTTGATAGACCATATTTGCTGTGCGAGAGAAATCCCTGAACAACAACGCCTTGTCGCTCATATTCACCGGGACCTGTGATAGAGAAAGGGGTCTTGTCACCATAGGTTACTTCTTCAATACCATTCATATCTGGATGATCACGCGACACGAGCGCGATATCCGCACCAAAGCGCACCGCGGGAAGCGTCGCGCCCTTGGCGATAGGATCAAAAACGAGTGTGAGATCGCCGAACGTTACTTTAAAACACTGTCCACCGTGATGCGTAATAATCATAACTGTTTGATTATTTTAGCACAAAACTCTGCTATACGATAGCATCAAAAATCTAGCATTATCGGGAAAGATAAGGCAATGATTACGTAAGTGTGGATAATGAATCAGCGAGATGCTAGTATACTAAAAAAATCGTCTGATTATGAAATCCGAGTCACCAAACTCTCTGGAGGTATTTGTTAAAAGTATCCCCCGCTCAAAGATTCTATTTCCCTACGCATTCCATGATCGTCTTAAGTACGTTTTTTGGAGACTTTATACTCCCTATCATCCTTTTATCAGAGATATCACTCTCAGATTGCGCATTGTCAGACACAAAGGACGTCAAGATTTTATTTTGGGGAGAGTCGCCCCAAATCAATCGATGAAAGAATTCATATCATTTTTGGTTCAAAAGGGTTTCAAGAACCATTTCGTTGCATGGAAAGACCACGATGAGCTAGTTAGTCTCCGTTACTTAAAAAACTTTTACTTTCAATACCACATTCGTGTCTTCAAGGATGGAGAAGTTCGAGGTCATTACGAATATACGCCAGAATATCGACCTCTTTCACACATACTGGAAATAGGTATGGAAGATCGTCGTGATGAATTTTTTAGCTTTCTTGGCAATCGTGTTATTAAAGATTAGTTCAAACAACCTAATAAACAGTTAGTCTCTTGAAATTGAGAAAGGAAAATTAGTTTTGGAAGAAGCTGAGGTATTCAGGATCCTCTAGATATGGGAGATGCATGTCCATGAAATACAAGATGGCGATAATTTTGCCATCTTTATTTTTTAGAGAGTCTATTGTTCCGTGCTCATAATGTTCTCGCAATCGATCATAGAAACCTGCTATAAGAAGCGCTGCTGTCGGTCCGACCGAAAGAAAATATTGCTGAAAAAGTTTTGCGTTCAGCGCGAATACTCGGTCTTTCGTTACGCCAGCGATCAGTGGAAGTTCAATAATATTTTCATAAGAAAATCCACCAATTTCTTTCAATGCTTCGAGTTTCTCTGGGTACCGACTCCCTGGAATATCTTCCGCTTTGGACATGGACGCGACGCCAAAAATCTTAAGATTTGGTTGATGCTCCTTTTTTAAATAAAGATCAGCAGCGACAAGCGTACCGCAAGTGCCGGTCACCGCAGCAAAAACCGATGGTATATTCCCAATTCTGTGAAATTCATTTACGATGTGATTCATCGTCCATCTACCACCTTCATATGTCCCACGATGCGTATATTGATTTATTAAATGGTATCCAGATTTTTTGCCGAGCTCAAGCGCATACGTAATTGCTGATACGCCTTCGGGTGCCACAATAACCTCTGCCCCCGATGACTTGAGGTGAACCAGTTTGCCATCAGGAACATCGCTTCCGACAACCGCCTGGAATCCGGCCACATTAAAAAGTGGAGCGACGAGACCAGAAATCATACCCCAATTCCCCGATGTCGGACCAATGACGATGGGCCGATTATCAAATTTCCCCTCCTTTTCTTCTATGAGCCACGTTTTGAGTACCGCCGGTAATTTCCCATTTGCTGCCCTAATCTTACCGCCCTCGAAAGCATATACCGATAGAATTTCTTTGATTTTTGATTTTTGAAACCAAGATTCCATTTCTATCGTGTCTGGTACCGGTAATTCAATAAGTGGTGGTAACCCGTGATCTAGGATGCCAAGAAGCCGTTCCCGCATATTACTTTTTTCTAATTCATTAAAATGTCTCATGGATTATTCTTCGTTATCATTATATCTCTATACACGGTTTGTAGTAACACCACGTTAATGATTTGACGGCATAATCTTTACAAATTTCGATGTGCCGAGACCGTGCATAACAGGCTTTCTGACATGCATCTCATCGTTCCAAAAACGCTCATCGCGAAGAAGCTTTATGATCCACGGGAAATGTCCGTCCTGCGAAAAAATGAAGCCGCCAGAAACAATGAGCGGGTAAATAAAGCGTAAACAATCTTTAGTCGACTGCACTAGATCGACATTTATACATGCAACCGCAACAGGACTTTTGAATTTCGGCATAGTCACATCAAAAAATCCTTTATGAAACCGAACGTAAGAAATATCTCCATATCGTACAACATTATTTCGTACCTCCTCAAGTCCAACAGCATGACTCCCTTTGGGAAAATGATGTTCACGTCCGTAAATACTCTTTCCATGCTCCTCGACATTCTCCGGCATACCCTCGAAAGAATCGAAAACGTTAAGCTCGCGCCCACATAGTTTCGCGACTAGGCTTAATTTAGCAGTGCTCCCACCGTGAAATGCACCCGCCTCGATGAGGACACCGTGAATTGCACTGTCGAGATCCAAAATGTGACGAGTAATATTAATCAATTCGTGTTCTGTATGCGGGCAATCAACATGATACGAAATCATGTAAAACTGCCAAATCAGCCACAAACGTTCCAAGACTGTCGTCGACGATTTTGTATTGTGGAAAATGAATCTGAATGCCATGGGGACATCCTTTGGTGCATAATAGATCTTTCGATAAGAATAATGTATCCACCAGGGAACGTGCCGCTTGACCCAAGATCGAAACGTCATAGGTGCAGTACTTTACGCACAAGGACAAACGGCGTTAACTTATCCCCCTGACCAAGGGGATTATCGAGAATAATCTGACGCACTGTTTCCTTGTCGAGCCCAACACCTTTACTAACACCTAGAACTTGCACGTCGATGTAATTCGCGTCCGCGACTACTGCAGGAATGCCTGTTTCTTTTTCAATTCGCTCGCAATCACTTTGCGGGGCTGGTGGTGGCAAAACTCCCCATTCAGTATATGGATACATGTCTTCAGGGATAAAACCATCAATTTCTGAAATGCGATGACCCGCTATTGTCCAGAATAACCCGCGCTTGCCAAACAATTTCCCAATACTTCCTACAGCAGCAGCAAGAATGATTCGTGGCGCGCCAACGATCTCAATAGCGACTTGCATCTTTTCCGGACGCGACCACGCCGTCATGTTTTTGTGTTTCTTAACACCAAGCGTGATAAACCGAGCGAGCCATCCAATTTTAACTGTTGAAATATGCCTGACGAGATTTTGTGATACAGAAAAGACTTTTTCCGAAATGACAACCCAATCTCCTTCGTGATAATGAGATTTTACAAATTCATTAATGACGGCTTCAAGGTTTTCACCAAATTGAATTAGCCGAGGCATTTTTATGGGAAGCCTTTTATAGGTAATCCCATTCACAACTATATCTTCTCCATGCTGGATACCGGGTGGGCTATCAGCGGTATTTTTAAATTTTGCCACGGTATTTCAGAGCATACATCCTCACGGTTGCGGTGTACATGTACTGTATAAGGTGTTTACGCAGTTTGTATTATTGATACTGTATTGTTCTTTTTTATTTCCTCACGAATACGTTCCTCAAGACCTCTCCTATCTTCTCGATAACGATCCTCGATTATGGTCGCCCCGCGGTGCGCGTCCGGATAGGGCATATTCTCTGAAAGCATGAGGTATCGTTCATGCAGTTCATGTAACACGATAAAAGCGCGTTCTTCAGGCTTAAGAGATTCTTCGAGCCATATTTCATTTTGAGGAATCCAAGGGTACACAACGTCATGCCCTCCCTCAGCGTATCCAAGAAAATACACGCTTCTGACAAGTGGGCCATCAACGAGCCAGACCGCTACTACTCCGCTGTATTCTTCAATCTTTTTCTTTTTAAGAGTGCGCCGAAACACTTCCTGGTTTTGAGAAGCAAGGATATTTTGTACGCGCTTTCCATTTTGTCGCAATGTTTCTTCAAAGGCGTCCGCTCGGCGAGCCGCATCCGCTACGCTCATCCCTTCCTTAAGGAAGGAGGTTTCCTTAAGAAGACGTTTGAGATACAGACCGTATTCTTTTCCCGACATCTCATCATCGATCCAAAATTCCCTTTCTGGAATAAAACGAAAATGCCCGTGATAATCATACTCGACGAAATTCTCATCGAGTTCTTTTCGAACTGCTGCACCGTTCACCAGCCAGGCGGTGTATCCGTTCTGCTTGCCAAGTTTCTTTAGATAGATATGTGAAGGTATCATCGGAATGTGGGTTACCAGATACGATAGCACCAAAAATACTCGTTGATCGACTAATGTGTGAAATTTCTATGAAGTCAACAATGAGAAGAAGTGGTGGAAGAAAGATTGTGTGGAGAAGTAACGATCATTTTGTCATTTATTTCTGAAGTAAAACAATTAAACACAAGGTGGCAATGTCCAGGTTCTTTGATAAAAGGAAACCCCCCGAATCCCCACCACGTCTATTATAAAATACGGGGAATTCGGAGGGGGAGATTACACGACTGAGCTCCTCTCTGCGGCAAGGAGCACCCAGCCCGAATCGTCTTCTTCTTTACTCTTTGACTGGTCATCGTACCATAGAATGATGACGGTCCATCCACTGATTATCATGACGTTTTCTCTTCCGTCTGTTAGGAAATTACCGTCCTCACCGCCTGGTTGCATGGCGAGAGAGATGAGCAACCCCTCAGACTCTTTTGATGGCATATTCAGGATATATCTCCTGAAATTAACGCCCATTTTATGGATCTTTATCTGTGCTTTTTTGAATTCAGTAATACTGATGACTTCCGACATTGACACTATTCTCCTATAATTAGTGGTTGAGAACATAGCATGATAAAGTCATGCCTAAATTAAATGATAACAATTATCAAATTAATGTCAAAAATTGACAAGCTCCAAAAAATATTTCAAACATTTGAGGGCTCTCCTGGCTAGATTCAACTAAAAGAGTGCTCAGCATTAGTGGCATTGACTCCATCAAGCACTTATGACTGAACCTGCTCTTGTTTGGGGTGCTGTAATATGAACCCTAATGCAATATCGTCTTCCTCCAATACTTGCTGTTATCGCATTTATTATTGCAATGGGTGGGTTATTTCTTTTTCTGCAACATTTCCCAAAATCGCCCACGCTCTTGCCGGACATCCCCACAGAAGATTCTACTTTTTATGCGGGAATCACTACATCAACTCCACAATCATTTTTAACTAACTCCTCATCCAGAGGAATATGGCTACCTATTCTTGTGTATCATATCGTTCGCCCAAGTTACCCAAGCGATAACGCGGCTGTACGTGCTATTGCGGTCACGCCCGAAATTTTCAATACTGAAATGGACTACCTCGAGAAGGCTGGATATCATGTTGTACGATTTAATAATCTTGAAGCGTACTTCATGAGTGGCACACCGCTTCCACACAAGCCGGTTATTCTCTCCTTTGACGACGGATGGAGCGATCAATTTACTTACGCTTTCCCAATTCTTGAAAAATACCACTATCCAGCAACATTTTTCGTATTCACAAATGAAATCGGTTATCGTGGAGGCCTCACATGGGATAATTTGCGCGAGCTTGTGGCTAGCGGCATGACGATTGGTGATCACACGCGTTCACATCCATTTTTAACACGAATCACAAGTACCTCCACGCTCTGGAATGAGATAGATGGAAGCAAACTATTACTTGAGCGGGAACTTAATGTACCGATTAACGAATTTGCATACCCGTTCGGCCAATACAACCCGACCATTATTTCACTTGTGAAAAAAGCTGGTTATAAAAGCGCTCGTGGTGACTTCTACAGTGGGAAACAGTCACTTGATCGGCTTTTTACGCTAAGCGCCCTAAACGCGCCTACTACTACTGCCATCTTCAAAAAAGATTTCCCCTAGATTTTTACTACATAAATGTGGATAAGACATTTTACTTAATTAAGTAAAGAAATTATTCTATGTAAGCATATGGACCTCAATAGCAACGAGGACAAATCATTCGCTCTGCTTCGTATTGTTTTCGGTGGCGTTTGGGCTATCGATGCATATTTCAAATGGCAACCGACATTCCTTAATAACTTCATTGATTATCTAACGCAAGGAGCACAGGGTCAGCCCACTCTTGTGCAAGGCTGGATTAACCTCTGGATACATGGTGTTTCCGTCGATCCACATTTCTTTGGGGTTATTGTAGCAATCGCTGAAACTGCTATTGCTGTTGGTCTTATTTTTGGTCTTTTTACCAAGATCGCGATGATGGGCGGTATTGCGATGACACTCGTCATTTGGTCTACCGCTGAGGGATTCGGGGGACCGTACATGGCTGGTTCCACTGATATTGGCGCGGCTATTATATATGCGATTCTTTTCATAGCCATCTGGGTTGGGAAATGTTGGAGACACTTCAGCATCGATGCTTGGTTTAAAAGACGAAACATATTATCTCTTGGTCGGTGGTAGTGACTTAAAATATTCACACAAAACGTGTGCGAATTTATTATAAAAAGAGCGCCATGAATGGACGCTCTTTTAATAAGATTTGTCTTTATTTTGTTACGCCTCTTTTTTACCGGACCATTTGAAACTGCATGCGAGCTCTTCTACAGAACTCATTCCTGACATGAAGTAGGAATCAAGAGCGTATTGATCATACGCGTGTACCATCCGAGGGCTCCTCATCTCGGGAACAATGTCTACGATAATGCGCCCTTCCTCTTTTTCATCATCACCTACATTATTCATGACACGACGCATAAATTTGACTCCTTGTTTTATGACTTAGGAAATTCCCTGATAGCAACTTCAAGCTATCCGAAGCAAATTATATCGCCAAGGTGTAGAAACGCAACGTTACGCGTGTTTCCTATTATGGAGAGGAGAATTCAGTTTCGATAAGCTCGTAATCTCGTGGGAAGAGATGACGAGCAATATTAAAGATGCCATACGCCATGAAAGGAGCCGCGAATACGTCTATTGAATAATGAACATGCGCCAACAGTACTGAGACACCAAAAATAAATGACAACAAAAAGAACACGATGCGTGTATAAAATTTTCTCCAGAAAATAAGCGCCATAAGAAACGGCAAAGCCGTATGTCCTGAGAAGAAAAATCCTGTCTGGAGATTGAGATAGGAGTAGATGCCATCAAGAAATCCAGAACCAGGGTTTACGTTGCCTGGATAAATACCAACGTGTGTGAGGGAAACAAAAAACGCCCGAGTCGCAATTATAAGTGCAAGCGATTTAAGCGTAAAAAGGACGTAGCGCGGATTCAATAACACGAATACTGCTCCAAAAACAATGCACAGAAGTGCGCCTTCGATGATAATTATGTTCAAGTTAATAACTGGGAGATTGTCGAGGAGAAGATCGCCTACGTGGGTGGTGGTTGGCCGCATTGAATACGCGAGTTCATACATATCAGCGAAGTGCTCTAGAATGAAGGCAACGCTAAGCAAAAAAAATCCTACTATAAGCGAATACGCTCGTTCACGTCCAAATAAATTCCTAAGTGAAAAAGTGTCTTTCTTGGTTTCCATGGGTTTAGTAAATAAACGAAGCGTATAACAGATTAGCGTATACGCGTTGATGAAATGTTTCGTATCTGTTATTATTGCACACATCAACCAGCGCTGGATCCAGAGAAGTGGGATCGAGCTTCTACTTCGGCTACTGATTTGATATTTTAGCCAAACTAAACTATCTGTCTACGGTATGCAAAACGGTACAGTAATTAAGAAGAATGAGAAAGGCTTCGGCTTCATAAAAGTTGACGGAGCACCAGAAGGTTCTAAGGACCTCTTCTTTCACTCTAACGAACTTCAGAACATCACGTTTGAAGAACTTCAAGAGGGAAACAAAGTCTCATTCACTATTGGCGATAGCCCAAAGGGCCCGAATGCCACTGGCGTTAGTAAGATTTAATCTTGCTATGCTAAAAAACTCACGATGCGCTCATATGGGCGCATCGTGAGTTTTTTAACGCACAAACAACACATACTCCGTAATCCTCATCAATACGAATTTATCTTTAACGCGCCGGAATAATTAAACCAATGACTATACCCAGGGCAATTGCTGCACTGCCAAGAAGTGCCATTCGCGCACCGCGCCATAGAAGCGGTAGATGGGAAAACTTAGCGCTTATCATTCCCATGATGAAAAGCGTGAGAATAGAGATAGTGATCGAAACAACAAGAGCAACCCCCGTCGTGAACACGATATACGGTACAAGTGGAATAAAGGCAGCGAGTACGAAAGAGAGAAACATGACGCCTGCTGCAAATATGGGTGGACCATCAGCAACGTCAGCTTTGTTTGTGTATTCTTCCGCTGACTCCTCTGAAAGGAAATTTCCTACCGCCATTGAGAATGCTTCAACGAAGCCATAAACGATGCCCGTGAGCACGATCGTCGAATGCGACACACCAGCGACATCAATACCCACGAGAAGACCCACAGTTGAAACAAGACTGTCGGTGATACCAAACACGATAGTACGCAAATAAAGTACTGAGATCTTCATAAAGATGATGATACATCTCATAGACACTTTTATGGAAAGAAAGACCGAAAAAAGTGGGTATAACACAACTGTAGATGCCTTAAAATGTTATGGTGAGGAAGTAACTTGTACATGAATTTACTTTTTTTGATAAATATAATTGCTCTGCTCTTTTCTTTCTTTGTCATCGGAGCAATTCTTGGTGCATTCTTTTCGAAACCTATCCGGGTGAAACTCATAACGATCCTACACCTCAAACGCCTTCTTCTCAGAAAATCTGAACTCAATCCAATTATCAAACCTGGAACTACCTTGTGGACCGCAGAAGCGGTGCTGAATCCAGCAGCAGCACTCATTGAAGGACAGACGCATCTCCTTTACCGCGCCATTGGTATGGACGGAATCTCACGACTAGGCTATGCGAACAGTATGGATGGCATCACTTTTAATAAACCGCTTCCCTACCCCGCATATGTGGCACGGAATCCTCATAAGCTCCCGTTAAATCAACGATATTATTCACCGGTGATGTACCCCTCAGGCGGTAGCTGGGGCGGCTGCGAAGATCCGCGCATGGTTCTTATCGATGGACGCGTTTATGTCACCTTTAACATGTTCGATGGATGGGACTTCATTCGCGTCGCTGCGATCTCCATTCTGGAAAATGATTTCGTGGCGCAGCGCTTTCATCGATGGGAAGGACCGTATATCCTCTCGCGACCGGGAGAGCGTCAAAAAAATTGGGTACTTTTTCCAGAAAAAATTGGCGATCGGTTCGCCATTCTCCACAGCATCGCACCGAAAATAGAAATTGCGTATCGTGATTCGATAGAAGACATAGGTATTGAGGAACCTTATGTTAAGAGCTGGATCGGGCCACGCATCGACCTGCCCGCGCGAGAAAACACCTGGGACAGCTTCATTCGAAGTCCAGGCCCGCCACCCTTAAAAACTGAACGCGGATGGCTACTCTTCTATCATGCGTTCGGCGAACGTGACACCGTTGGATACCGTCTTGGCGCGATGCTGCTTGATCTCGTTGAACCAACGACCGTGCTCTACCGCTCTGCGGCACCTGTTCTCTCCCCTGATGAGCCGTATGAAAATCACGGCAAACCTGGCGTGGTTTACGCCTGCGGTGCGGTTGTCCGCAACGGCACACTATTCGTCTATTACGGTGGTGCGGACAAGGTCGTCTGCGTCGCAACCGCCTCGCTTGTCGACTTCCTCGACGCACTCATGACGGGCAATCAACCCTCGCTCGCGACGATGACCCATACGCAAACTGCGTAATTTATGAAGATTCTAAGAAAGGCAAGAGTTCGTGAAGTAAAACGGATATCTGTTACTGGGCACAGTACATGGACACAAAAAGTGGAAAAATGTATTTCGACAAAATCTATAGCAAAAAAAATTATTAGGAAACTTCAGAAATCGCAATGGAAAGCCCTTATACTCTATAGAGACATTGCGCGGCTAAAGCGATTAAAGGCTTATGGCACAAGTGAGTGGTATTTAGGAGAAGTAACTTCGAGCGAAGTTTTTGTACGGGGAATATCTAGAAAGCTACCGCTTTTCTGGACAAATTATTCTCTAAGCAATACCACGAACAAGATGCGTGATACATTACTAAAAAATTCGAAATTACTCACGGGACAGACTCAACAATCCATACCCAACATGTCCGAAACCAACATTGACATATTACAAAGTAAAGAATATCTATTACCAATACCAACTTATATCGGTTTCTCAAAAAAGAAATGTTCGATACACTAAGAATATGTTTGTCATTCGCCGAGAGCCTCATAACCCTATTCTTGCGCCGCGACGCGAACGTCCATGGGAGGGAATGGCTACTTACAATCCGTCGGTGGTTCGTACCGAGTCTGGCGTCTATCTCTTCTATCGCGCACTCGGTTCTCCAGATATGCTTCAAATGCAAACTGCAGGACTCTCGACTATCGGTACGGCCTTTGCCGAAGATGGTATCCATTTTCATTCGCGGCAGCAGGTCATTGCGCCGAAAGAACCTTGGGATTTGTTCGGGTGTGAGGATCCGCGCGTGTCTTTCTTTGAAGGCCGGTGGTATTGCTTCTACACTGCACTCGGCGGTTACCCTTTTGGCCCTAGCAATATAAAAGTCGCACTTGCAATTGGTGATGCGCCAGACAATTTCACCGAACGACACCTCGTCACACCATTCAATGCGAAAGCCGCAACACTTTTCCCAGAACGTATTGATGGTGATGTCGTGATGCTCCTCACCGCGCACACTGACTGGACGAAAGATCATCCACGACCGACAATCGCACTTGCGCGCGCGAAACAAGTTGTAGATTTCTTCAACCCCGAATACTGGCGTGAGTGGCACGACCACCTCGCCGATCATGCGCTTTCTAAAATGTGTCGAGGTGACGGTGACCATGTTGAAGTTGGCGCATCACCGTTACTAACCGAAAAAGGATGGCTTCTCATCTATTCGTATATCCAAAATTATTACGATGAGCAAAAACGCACCTTTTCAATTGAAGCAGCGCTTCTCGATCGAAACGATCCTCAAAAAATGATCTCGCGTACTGAATCAATTCTTGTGCCACAAGAATTTTACGAACAATATGGCCTCGTGCCCAATATCGTCTTCCCCACTTCGGCGACAATTGGTGACGATGGCCGACTCGAGATCTGGTATGGCGCGGCAGATACCGTCTGTGCCAAAGCAAATGTAAAGCTACATGATCTCATGCGCGCCCTCGATCCTGAACAGCCAGCGCGCACTTTCATACGCGCACCACAGAATCCGATTCTTACGCCGCAAGGGGGAGGTTTTGAGAGCAAAGATGTCTTCAATGCTGCCGCAATCGACCTCAATGGCTCGGTGTACATTCTCTATCGTGCGATGGACGCAGCAAATACCTCCACTATCGGTCTCGCGATTTCGGAAGACGGTATTACTATCAACGAACGCCTTCCTAGGCCCGTGTACATGCCACGTGCCGACTTTGAATCAAAGCGTGGAAGTCCTACCGGTAATTCGGGTTGTGAAGATCCACGCATTGTGCGCATCGGCAACATGCTCCACATGACCTATACCGCATATGACGGCGTGCATTTACCTTCCGGTGCAGTTTCTTCTATCAGCGTCGAGGATTTTCTCGCACGGCGGTTCGAAAAATGGAGTACGCCGTATCTATTAACGCCCGATGGCGTGGATGATAAGGATCTTACGTTTTTGCCTGAAAAAATTGACGGAAATTATCTCCTTTACCACCGAGTCAGTAACCAGATCTGCGCTGACTTCCTGCATGACGTCACCGCAGGAAGACGTGCGAACCGTTGTATCGAAATTATGGCGCCGCGACACGGCATGTGGGATGAGGTGAAGGTTGGAAGCGCCGCACCTCCGATAAAAGTCGGCGCTAATTGGCTGATGATCTACCACGGCGTCTCGCGCCACGCAACGTATCGTCTTGGAGCAGCGCTCCTCGACTCCTCTGGAGTCACGGTTCTCGCACGCACCGCTGATCCCGTTTTCGAGCCGTTAGAAAAATATGAAAAGGAAGGCGAGGTCTCGAATGTCGTCTTTTCCTGCGGCATCGTCATACGCGACGATTCCGTATTCCTCTATTATGGCGCAGCCGATAAGGTAATTGGCGTAGCAACCGCTTCGCTTGCGCATATATTGGACGCTCTCACATAACACGCATGCCAGAATTAATCATTTTTGATCTCGATGGAACTCTCACCGAAAGCAAATCGGATCTTTCACTAGACATGGGGATCCTACTTGGACGTCTACTTCTACGTATACCAGTTGCTATCATGTCTGGTGGTTCCTACACGCAATTTAAAAAACAACTGCTCGGTGGCATGCCTAGAGACGCAAATTTTAAAGATCTCTATCTTTTCCCTACAAGTGGAGCACAGTGTTATACGTGGCAAGATAGTCAATGGCGTTTCCTTTACAATAATCCACTTACGCCTGAAGAAAAATTACGGATATTCAAGGCGCTCTCGGAATCGCTCAACGAGACTGGCCTCGACCAACCACCACCACAACTTTGGGGTGAACAAACGGAAGATCGTGAAACGCAAATAACGTGGTCAGCGCTCGGCCAAGAAGCTCCTATTGACATGAAAAGGATGTGGGATCCTGATCGAAAGAAACGGGTGCCACTCCAAATGGCGCTCCTTGCACGGCTTCCAGGCTTTTCGGTTCGTATTAATGCGACAAATTCCATCGACATTACTCGCGAGGGTATAACAAAAGCCTACGGAGTGCGACAACTTTCTCGCATCGCCCATCTGCCAATTTCTTTGATGCTTTACGTCGGTGATGCCCTTTTCCCGGGTGGCAATGATGAGATTGTTAAAGAGACCGGGATTACCACAGAACAGGTTGATGGACCAGCAGAAACCGCTCACGTCATTGAACGAATTCTCGCCTCATAAGACGAACCAGACGAATTGTCTCAAATGAATGTCGGCCGTTGAACGCATGAAAAATCGGTGAGAGGCGCTCGTCATTGTTTATTGCAAACACCTCATAAATTTCGCTAGTTACCTCAACCGGCACAAGGTGTGCGAAATCGGTGCGCGTTAATTTCCCTATATCGGCAAGCTCTTCCAGATGCTTCACGACGGTCGATATGGCTAGCGCACGTATTTTAGCTGCACTTTGCAAATTTTTTGCGTCCCGTACGGCTTGAAGTGTTTCCGCCAGTCTCCCCGGCAAATCGGAAGCATATTTTTTATCCTGGATTTTTCGAGGAGATGATTTATCTGTCCATGTTCCACCAATGGTTTTTACAAATTTTTTCTGCATCGCCACCACTTCAATAACGGGCATTGTTGCGAATGTCTCTTGTACCACAGCACTTGCGATTCGAAAATCCTTATCCTTCTCCAGAATCTCTGGATGCACTTGAAGCGCACGCTCATTGAGGCCTGTAAGATACAACCCGCTGAGTCTTCGTATACGCGAAAGCGCAACATATCCTTGACCATACTCAAATGCTTTTGACAGGTCGATAACTGCCGCGTCCATGCTCATTCCTTGACTCTTATGCACTGTCATAGCATATGCGAGTCGCAATGGTATCTGAGATACGCTCGCACGCACCTTACCCTGTTCCTCGAGTTGCCACTCCATAGGTTCAACGGCTATGCTCAATCCGTTTTTGGTATTGACGATCGGCTGACCACTCGCATCCCAGCCGCTTACAACGCCAAGCGTGCCATTAACAAATTTTCCTTGTGGCGAGTTCTTGGTAAACATAACTGTAGCTCCCTCCTTCAACTCGAGTGTTTCGGGTGAGAGACATCCACGTTTGAGTCCTTCAACTAGTAAATCCTTTCCCTTCGAACTCATACGAAACTTTCTTATCGTGCCTGAAAGTTTTTTAAGTTCCTCCGCGTTGATGCGGTCAACATCAGCGTTATGTGAAAAGAGCTTTGGCGCGTTCGATGGAGACTCAACTAAATCTACATGGCGCTTCATCAATTCTTGCTGATGCGACTCACCAACTTCCCCCGAGCGTATCGCAGAAAGCACATTGAAAAATGTTGCATCGACTTGCCGATACTGTTCGGTTAAGTAGCAAGTTATAAGATGCAGATCATTCCAAATCCTCGAGTCGTAGGCAAACTTGACATCTCGATTTCGAGAAACGGGTGGAAGTTGAAAAAAATCACCGACGAGAATAATCGTAAGACCGCCGAAAGGCGCATCAGTACGACGTACCTCACGACAAATGACATCCACCATCTCAAACGTCGTAGCCGAAAGCATTGAAATCTCCTCGATGATAAGTATGTTCGCTTTCCCCAGGCGTCGTGCAATATGTTCCTTACTTGCGATGCGGTCTACATCATTTTTCGTGAGGAACTCGCTAACACCGATACCGCTCCAAGAATGAAGTGTCATACCCGAGATGTGCGTCGCCGCAATACCAGTCGCTGCCGTTACCGAAGGCTCAATTCCCGAAGTGTGGAGCCACTTAATAAACTCGTTTATCGTATGGGTCTTACCGCTCCCTGGTTCGCCGGTAAGGAAAACATTCGCACCGGTCTTTAAAATTGAGAGCGCTTCGCTTTGAGTCATCAGAATACTGTATCAGATCGGTACGAATACTTCCTTTATCAACACGAAGAACCTGTAGGGTGGGTGATACATGAGAACAAATATCGAGTATACTGAGGGTAATGAATATTATCTCTCTGAAGGAAACTCTTAAAAAGAGGATACGGGGTGAAGTTACAGATGACGCAGCAACGCGAAAAACCGTAAGTCGTGATACAAGCCTTTTTACACGGATGCCGGAACTAGTTACGTATCCAAAAGACATAGCAGATGTCAGTGCAATAGTGAAAGAAATATCCCGTGCCCGCGAAATAGGCATGGATATATCGCTTGCGGCACGTGCGGCAGGAACTGACATGTCCGGTGGTCCCCTTACCACTGGAGTCGTTGTGTCTTTCACGGAACACATGAACCACGTACTCGAGGTCGGCAGTGATTACGCAATCACTGAGCCGGGCGTTTATTATCGTGATTTTGAAAAAGCGACCCTCGCAAAAAATCTCATTCTCCCCTCTTATCCCGCTAGTCGTGAAATAGCCGCTCTTGGTGGCATCGTCGCAAACAATTCTGGCGGGGAACGCACGCTCAAATACGGGAAAACCGAAAAGTACATCGAAGAACTCGAAGTAGTACTCTCCGATGGGTCTCAAGCGACCTTTAAGACACTTACACCGGAAGAAGTTAACGATAAGAAAAAACTAAAAACGCTTGAGGGTAATATTTATCGTGAAATGGACAGGCTTCTCACCGAAAATGCGGGACTCATCGAGACCCATCGTCCGAAGGTTTCGAAGAATTCAGCCGGTTATGCACTCTGGAGCATCCGCGATGAACGCACAGGAGCAACCAACCTCGCGAAACTCATTTGCGGTTCACAAGGTACACTCGCGCTTTGGACAAAAGCGAAGCTCGCTCTCGTTAAGCCGAAAGAACACCGCGCAATGCTCGTTATTTTCCTCTTCAATCTCACTAACCTTCCAGAGATCGTACGGCGCGTTCTCTTACAGAATCCTGAGTCATTCGAAAGTTATGATGATAAAACATTCACTTTCGCGACTCGTTTTCTCTTTGATATTCTGAAACAAATGGGGCTTGCGAAAGCTATTCATCTTGGTATAGAGTTCCTGCCGGAAATTCAGGAAGTACTAATTGGTGGTGTCCCTAAGTTAATTCTTATGGCTGAATTCGCTGAGGACACGATCGAAGAAGCTGATCGAAAAGCTTTGATGGCGCAGTCGGCACTTGCTGATCTGCACCTCGAAACAAAAATTGAGAAAAATGAGAAGGAGTCAGAGAAATATTGGATTGTACGACGAGAAAGTTTCGCGCTTTTGCGCAAGAGCCTTCATGGTTACTATGCCTCTCCGTTCATCGATGATTTCGTAGTTCCACCTGCGAGCTATCCAGAATTCTTACCGAGGTTGAATGCCCTCCTTGAAGAATATAAATCGCACTTTATATACACTATAGCGGGCCATATCGGTAATGGTAATTTCCACATCATCCCGCTCATGGACCTCTCAAAAGAAGAAAATAGAAACGTCATTTTTGAACTCGCGCCAAAAGTTTATGAACTCGTGATTAACGAGGGTGGTACAACCACTGGTGAGCACAACGATGGTATCATTCGTACGCCGTACCTCCCGATGCTCTTTGGCGCAGAGATGATCGCCCTTTTTGCAAGAACAAAAGAAATCTTTGATCCGCTCAATATATTTAATCCCGGCAAGAAAGTTGGTGGAACCTTTGCGGATATTAATAGAGATATGATTACCAAAATGGTTTAATTCATAAAATGAAACGCGTACTGGCTATCATTATAGTGCTTCTCCTCGCGTTCGGCATGATAGGATTATTCTTCCCCGCCTTTCTTTCAGGAACGCGCTAATTTGGTAGGTAATGATTATCCACACCACGCGTTGCGCTCTTTGCGTATTTCTGGCATACTATTCTGCACTCGCAGAGTATTCGAGCTTCGCTCGGTCTTAAACGGCCGCAAGTGTTCAGTTTCGGCGAGGTTAATGGTTAGATCCAATACATGGACAACACGCAGTCAACAGCATCAGTTCAGGGAAATAAGCTCTATGTGGGTGGTATTCCCTATCGCTCGACAGAAGACGATCTTAAGAAGGCTTTCGGTGAGGCTGGAAATGTCGTATCAACGAGCATTATTAGTGATCGTATGACGGGTCGCTCGCGCGGCTTCGGCTTCGTCGAAATGTCCTCCGAGGCGGAGGCTCAAGCGGCTATTGATCGCTGGGATGGTAAGGAGATGGATGGGCGTACGCTTTCGGTCTCTTTCGCCCGCCCGCAGGGTGATCGTCCACCGCGCCGTGAAGGCGGTTTTGGTGGCGGTGATCGCGGCGGTTACGGTCGCGGCGGTTACTAAACTTTTCACCAAAGAAGAACAAAGACGCCCGTGCCCTTTGGGAACACGGGCGTCTTTGTTCGTTAACATTCCAAAATTACAAATAAATCATTCGGCTGTGAGTTTTTGAAATTTGTACCTAAGGCCTCCTGAACAGGAAAATCGGAGTGGAACCTTCTTTAGCCAATTTGATTTCTAGTAAGTCACCTATCCGTCAATACGATTATATTCAATAAGTCCACTGATCATGAACAAATAAACGAGGGAAGTAAGTTAGTTGCCTCCCAGACAATATAGAGCGAACACTAACACTTGCGGTTAAATATTATACTTTACGCGAAGTTACGATTCGCGTAAAGACAATGCGGAGAGGGTGGGATTTGAACCCACGAGGAGCTTTCACCCCTGCTGGTTTTCGAAACCAGTGCATTCGACCACTCTGCCACCTCTCCTTGTGCCAGTCATCCTAGCATTTCGGCATTAAAATGCTAAGTTTTGTATATGGCCCTATCGTCTAACGGTTAGGACAGCGCCCTTTCACGGCGTAAATCGGGGTTCGATTCCCCGTGGGGTCACATTTTCATAGGAGGTGTCGAGGGACACTATCCCCTTTTTAGGATTACGCGAGATGGTGTGCCACTTACTATATTTATACTGATGATATGCAAATTCAGAGGGTAATTGAACAATTAGGCTACACTCGTGACGAGGCGAAAATTTATCTTGTTGCTCTCGAGCTCGGAGAAAGTCATGTTTCCGATATTGCTAAAAGAATTCGGCTACCATTAAGCAGTGTTCAGGTTATTGTCAATAAACTTCATGCGGACGGGATTATGAATTTTTATATTCGTAAACGCTATAAATATTGGGTCGCAGAAAATCCAACACGCCTAGTTATGAGACTTCATGAACGTGAAGAATCTGTACAAGCAATCATGCCACAGCTTGAAGCGCTACGGCATGTGAAAGATCAAAAACCACACGCTAAAATTTTCGAAGGAGTTAGTGAGATCAGACAAATTTACGCTGATATTCTTGAGACAAAAATGCATATCCTTGCCATAATTCCTTGGGATGAGTGGATCCACTTACTTGGACAAGGTTTTATGGAAGATTTTATTGAGAAGCGAAACAAGCACCATCTGCATATCCGCCTCCTCACTCCAAAAACGATATCCACTATTAAATTGCAATCGCTCGACGCAGACGAATTTCGCGAGACACGGTATTTACCCGATGATGTACATATCAAGACAACCACACTCTTATACGGAACAAAGGTTGCCATAGTTTCTCTCAACAGGAAATTACCGGTAGCGATATCAATTGAAGATGCTGATGTAGGAAATACCTTCTCAATATTTTTTGAGGAATTATGGACTCGAAGCTTGCTCAGATGAATAAGGATTCCCAATGACAACAAAAATCTTGTCATTGGGAATGAAAAATATATAAGTGAATGCAGTATATATTTTTATCGGTACATAACACACTCTTTTTTAGAGTGACAATTGGTAATATTGTGGAAAATTAAAAATAGTTCGTTAAAACTAGAGAAACATCCTTACCGTACATTAGGTCCGCTATAAGGGGCGAATGGGATGTTCACCCTATAGGACCGCCTTACAACACAAAGGACTTGTCTTCTTTAGAAGTACGAACGGGGCAGGAAGACTCCGCGTATTAGCGGAGTCTTCTGCGGAAGAGTAAGGCAGGCTCCGCTCTTATTATCAAATCTAATATCTATATAACAATTATGTGGCAAGATTATATAAATTCATTACTCGGGCTCTGTGTAATCGCAACTGCGTTTCTCGGTTTAACTGGTACGACACTTAGCTGGGTACTCGTCACCCTTGGAGCGGCGATACTGATTTTCGCTTCGTGGGGTGTGGGTACCACCTCTCGTTCGTCAGGGCTTAGACACGGCCACGCGTAGCGTCCAGATATTATATATTATAAACTTTCACAAAACTGATATGCCTATCATTAGATGGGAACCGTTTAGCGAATTAGACCGCTTTTTTGATGAACGTCCTTACATTTCTATGTTCCCAAAATTCGGATTTGATCTCGCTATTGATTTATACGAGGAAGGTGACGATGTTATCGCAAAGATGAACCTGCCAGGTGTAAATTCTGAAGAACTTGATATTACGGTTGACGAAAATTCGCTCCGTGTTTCTGGAAGTCGTGAAGAGGAGCAGAAAACCGACCAAAAAGATTACTATAGCAAAGAAATTAGGCGTGGGTCATTCTCGCGCTCCGTGCGTCTACCAAAATCAATCAATGTTACACGGGCTAAGGCGGAATACACGGACGGGATCCTAAAAGTAATAATGCCGAAAATGGAAGGGAAAGAAAAGAAGACTGCGCAAATAAAAGTCTCAAAGAAATGACAGAGGAGCCATGGCGAGACAGAAAATTCTCGATCGAAAAAGTTTATTGCGACAACAGGATCGTCTCACGCGCCCACCGCGACTTGAAGGTAAAATAAAAAATGCGATGATGAATCCGGTTCGTAAAAAGAGTAAATTTCGCGTACAACAGCTTACTAATGAAAGTGAGTAGAATAAACTACTCATATTACTTTTAAAATCGCCGCGATGCGTAGATGCAGCTCGCTAAGACGACTTGCACGATGTAGATTCTCATCGGAGAGAATGATTGACAAAAACAGTTCAGTAAGTATTATTTTACTTGGCAGTAAATGTTGAGTGTTCTTTTACATGTCAAATGAGGAGGTCGTGATGCTAAGTATAAAAAAGGAAGTTTGGAAAGAACTCAGAGAGATCGTTGCGACCGGTCAGTTTGTCGATTTCACCGTTCAGGAATCAGTGGTCGGTGAATTCCCTGAGTCGGCCGGTCAGCGTCAGTCGGTCAAATATGAATCAGTGATTGGCGAATTGAATGTCTATGAGCGTGCACTTTGTACGCTCATGAGTCGTTATATGGACCGTTACAAGAGGCTCCTTGAAGACAATACCTCTAGCGAGGTTGATCTGGACCAAATCAGGAGCACCTTGAGACATTTCGTCTGTGTCCGTGAAATGCTTTTCGCAAGCGTTTACCGTCGATACAAATGCGAAAAAGGAATTTCCAAAGACGGCATGATTCTCGACATCCGCAAAGATTTCAAGGTTGTTCTATTACCTGGGATTAATATTGTTTTCGGTAAAATTGCCGAACACATGTCTCAGCAATACGCGATACACGCTCACTGAACAAGGTTCGACATACCCTCTACCGCATGATGCGGTAGAGGGTATATTTTTACCTGACTGAATTCGAATTCTCTAGTATTAAACGAAGTCCTCTCATGCTATACTATCAAATAGATAGCATATGGAACGACCACCGAAAGCTGCTCACAATCCGCGCTGTTAGAAATAATTAACCGTCCTCCTCTATTGCCCCGCTTAATTTGCGGGGATTTTTTACCCAAAGACCGGAATACGCAAGATGAATTCCCCATCTCCTTCCAATCGGGAAATCGGTCATACCTCTCGGCTATCTTCGAGTGCCCTTCGATAACTCGACCATAGATTTTACATTTTGTGATATAGTTTTCCACACGCGCGGTTAGCTCAGTTGGTAGAGCACTTCCTTGACGTGGATGGGGTCAGGGGTTCGAGTCCCTTACCGCGCACAATGCAATCGAAACGACGCAACAAATACACAAAAGGAAAAGTGTACGTCTATGGGAAACACGCACTCATGGAAGCACTTCGAAATGCGCCACAGTCTATTCGCAAGGTCTTTCTTGCGCCACACATGTATCTTTCCGCAACGGATGTGGGTAACACGGGACTACGCGCTAGTTTAGCGAAACTCAATATTCCGAGCGCACAACTCACATCTGGGGAAGGGAAAGAACTTGCAGGACGAGACGCGACACATCAGGGTGTCATTTTTACGATCGATCCGTCCACTTTGCTCGTATCGTTTGAAAACTTTATGAAATCGCTCGATATGAAGAAAAATCCTTCCATCGCTATCCTTGGAGAGGTGCAGGATCCGCACAATGTCGGCGCCATTATCCGTTCTGCCGCCGCCTTCGGACTCTCGGGCGTCCTCATTCCGGAACACAATCAGGCGCCAATTACCGGTGTAGTTGTGAAAAGTTCAGCCGGTATGGCATTTCGCATTCCGCTTGTAACGATCGGAAATGTAAACAACTCTCTCAAAATATTGAAGAAAAAAGGCTTTTGGATATACGGACTTACTATGAATGGAACCACACCGCCCGACACAGAGGCGTTTAATACTCCAAGTGTGTTCGTTGTTGGCAACGAGGGAACTGGCATTCGAGAAAAGACTCTCGCTATGTGCGATGTGACACTCTCTATACCGATACATGTACGCGCCGAATCACTTAATGCCGCTACCGCCGCCGCGATCATATTCTATGAATGGTCTCGTAAGAATCCGAAGGCTGTATGAAATACGACCAACATCTTGTTTCCCTGCCATGGCATGATTATGAACTTCTCGATTCCGGCGACTCGATGAAACTTGAACGGTTTGGCGAAATAATCGTTGTGCGCCCAGAAACGCAGGCGCTCTGGTTAAAACGGCGTCCTGAGCTTTGGGAAACCGCCCACGCCAAATTTGCGTTTCGTAATATGAAAGGTTCGTGGAAGATACAACGACCATTACCGGAATCCGGAGAACTCGCGTGGAATGACGCACGATTTCTTGTACGGTTAACCGGATTCAAGCATACGGGTGTTTTCCCAGAACAGACCAAAAATTGGGCATGGATAAAAACACAGGTTGAAATATTAGAAAAGCCAAAAATTCTCAATCTATTCGGATATACCGGCATCGCATCTATTGTTGCCGCACAGGCGGGTGCCATCGTCACTCATGTCGATGCGTCAAAACAATCTCTCGATTGGGCGCACGAAAATGCGCGGCGCTCGAAAATCCCTGAAGAAGGTATACGTTGGATACTTGATGACGCGCTCGCATTTACGAAACGAGAAGCGCGGCGCGGGGTTATATATGATGGAATTATTCTTGATCCGCCTGCATTCGGTCGCGGCGCAAAAGGCGAGGTCTGGAAAATCGATAGAGACTTCCCTGCGCTCCTTGAATTACTTAAAAACATTTCTTCAAATACTCTTCATTCCTTCTTTTTAGTAAGCGGCTATGCTGCTGGGTATGCGTCGCGATCTTTTGCACAAGCGATCGAGAGTACGTTCACAATTGATAAAGGAGAATGCGGCGAACTTCACATACGAGAATCATACTCTGATCGAGTTATTCCCGCAGGTATCTATGTACGCTTTGTGCGGTAAAATGAAAATATGATTGATAAACAAATCGTCGTTCTCTACCATGGGAAATGTCCAGATGGTTTTGGAGGCGCCTATGCAGCTTGGAAAAAATTCGGAAATGCCGCCGTGTATTTTCCGGTGGATCATGGTGACGCGCCACCGGAAGGGCTAGAAGGGAAAGAGGTATACCTTGTTGATTTCTGCTACGAAACTTTGGCACAGATGTCGATGCTCGCAAAAGTAACGAAACGTCTTGTCGTGCTTGACCATCACGAGAGTGCGAAGGTGTTCATTGAACACGCGCCCGAGCATATTTATGACGAAACACGTTCTGGCGCGACAATAGCATGGCGCTACTTCCATCCAGAAAAACCCATGCCGCGCCTTATGACGTATCTGGAGGACGGAGATCTCTATCACTATGCTCTTCATGAAACTCGCAATATATTTTCATACTTGCTTTTCCTACCTTTTGAGTTCTCCGCATGGGACGAATTGGCACTTGAACTTGAAGATGATGCAAAACGTGCCGATGTCTTGAGCAAAGCAGCTATATATACGGAATTCTTTGAGGCGCTTGCGCACTCATCTGCCGAACGAGCGAAAAAAGTTCACTTCGAGGGATATGAGGTATATTTCGTCGCCACCCATCCGAATATCACGATGAAGTCATACGTTGGTCACGAGCTGTATGAAAAACTTCCCCCGTTCGCGCTCGTCGTGACTGCACATCCAAACGGTTTCGGTGTCTCCATTCGCGGTAACGGCACGGTCGATGTTTCAAAAATCGCAGAGAAATATGGTGGTGGTGGTCATCCAGGTTCCGCAGGCTTTTTCGTTCCGAACGGCAATGCAATGCCGTGGGTAGAAGTTAATGATTAATTACGTGAGAAATTCATGAAAATTCTGGCAATTGAGACGAGTTGCGATGAGACAGCAATTGCGATACTTGAGTGTGAAGGTGACGAAAAGAACGCGAGATTCACTGTACTAGGGAATGCGCTTTTCTCGCAGATTGAAATACATAAAGAGTATGGTGGTGTTTTCCCCGCCCTTGCAAAGCGAGAGCACGCGAAAAATCTTGTGCCGATTCTTGAAGCGGCTCTCGAGGAAGCTGAACTTCTCCATGAAGATACCCAAACGATCCCCGAGGAGAAACACGAAAAGATTGCGACGATACTATCGCGTGAACCAGGTCTTATCGAAGCATTTTTTGCTTTTATCGGTGAATGCGAACCTCCCCCGATAGACGCGATTGCGGTCACAACAGGACCGGGTCTTGAACCGGCACTCTGGGTTGGCGTCAACTTTGCGAAAGCGCTTGCGGTCCTCTGGGAGAAACCGCTCATTGCCGTGAATCACATGGAAGGACATCTCCTTGCGGCCTTAGCCAGTCGTAAGCAGATATCGTCTCAAACGGACCAATCTATGTTTGCAATTTTTGATGTGAGGATGCCCGTGCTCGCGCTCCTAGTTTCCGGTGGACATACCGAGCTTGTGCACATGCGCGAATGGCTTACGTATGAGCTCATTGGACAAACGCGCGATGACGCGGTGGGTGAGGCGTTCGACAAGGTCGCGCGTATGCTCGAGCTCCCTTACCCCGGCGGACCGGAGATTTCACGTCTCGCCGAAATCGCTCGAGAAACACAAGGTAAGAACCCCTATGTGCTTCCACGGCCGATGCTACACGATGCGACGTGTGATTTTTCTTTCGCGGGTCTGAAAACATCGGTACTATATCTTCTACGAGATACGCTAAATATACGCGAGGAGGATAAAAGATACATAGCAAGAGAGTTCGAAGATGCGGTTGTGGATGTGCTCTGGGGTAAGACTGTGCGCGCGCTTAATATGACCGACCCGCAAACACTTGTTATCGGCGGAGGTGTTTCAGCGAATACTCATATTCGTCGCGTTTTCACGGAAAAAATTAAAAATGAATACCCGCATATCACCTTGTGCCTTTCAATTGATCTCCTCGCCACCGACAACGCAATTATGATTGCGTTTGCCGGTTTCTACCGCGCCCTCCGCAACAACTTTTCAACACCAGATTCTCTTACCGTGAATGGCAATCGCTCGCTCGCGTAATCTCGCGTATTTGCTATATTTTATAAGCGATGCTGGATAAATTTCTAAAACCTTATGATGCTACTATAACTGAATCGCGGGTGTATCGCGCGTGGGAAAAAAGCGGTCTTTTTAACCCTGATGAATGCGTAAAATTAGGAGTAACAAATGCAAATGCGCCCGTATACTCCATTGTGCTTCCTCCGCCGAACGTGACTGGTCGACTTCACATGGGCCATGCGCTCATGCTTGCCATCGAGGACATATTCATCCGTTATAAGCGGATGCGCGGCTTCCGCACGCTCTGGATACCTGGCACTGATCATGCCGCCATCGCAACGCAGTCAGTAGTCGAGAAACAAATAAAAAAAGATGAGAGGGTAAGCCGCCATGATCTCGGACGCGAAGAATTATTAAAACGCATCGAGACATTCGCTGCAAAAAGCCATGACACCATCGTGAGTCAAATAAAGACCATGGGTGCCTCACTTGATTGGTCGCGTGAGGCGTTCACACTCGATGAGTCGCGCAGTCATGCAGTTCGTACCGCGTTTAAACAAATGTACGACGCTGGCCTTATCTATCGCGGCCTGCGTATCGTTAACTGGGACCCCAAAGGCCAAACCACTATTTCCGATGACGAAATAGTCTATGAGGAACGCACGGCTAAGCTCTATACATTTCGCTATGCGAAAAATATCCCCATCTCTATCGCAACCACGCGTCCCGAGACAAAGGTAGGTGACGTTGCAATTGCAGTACATCCAGATGACACGCGCTACCACGCATTTATTGGCAAAGAATACGACACGATTTTTTGCGATGTGCCTATCCACATAAAAATCATCGCCGATAAAGAAGTCGATCCGAATTTCGGCACGGGCGCGGTCGGTCTCACCCCGGCGCATAGCAAGGTCGACTGGGAAATTGCGGATCGACATGAACTTTCGCACGAAGTCATCGTCATAAATGAATACGCGAAAATGGCGGTCGCTGGACGTCTTGCAGGTAAGAAAACTTCCGAGGCGCGTGATCTTGTTGTCGAATGGCTTGCCAGTGAAAATTTACTAGAGAAAACGGAAGAGATCAAACAAAATATCGCAACTGCCGAACGCACAGGCGGCGTTGTGGAGCCCATGCCGAAACTACAATGGTTTATTGAGGTAAATAAAGAGGCTCCTGGCCGCGGAGAAACACTCAAGGAGCTCATGCTCAGACCCGTACGCTCCGGAATTATCAAAATAATCCCTGAACATTTCGAAAAGACGTATTTCCATTGGGTGGAAAATTTGCGTGATTGGTGTATCAGCCGACAAATTTGGTACGGGCATCGCATCCCTGTTTGGTATCGTGGCGAAGAAATCGTGGTCGGTGAGGCCCCTAAAGACACAGGATGGGTGCAGGACGAGGACTCACTCGATACTTGGTTTTCATCGAGTCTATGGACCTTTTCCACGCTGGGTTGGCCCGATCATACCAAGGATTTCGAGACATACCATCCTACTGACCTCCTCGAAACCGGATATGATATTCTCTTTTTCTGGATTGCGCGAATGATACTTATGACCGAATTCACGCTCGATACCATCCCTTTCAAAACCGTATATCTGCATGGTCTCGTCCGCGACGCGCACGGACGTAAAATGTCGAAATCGCTCGGCAATAATCTCGACCCACTCGATATCGCGGCAAAATTTGGTGCTGATGCGGCAAGAATGGCACTTGTCACGGGTAATACGCCCGGCACTGATATGCGCATCAGTGAAGAAAAAGTGAAAGGCTATAAACATTTTGCAAATAAAATTTGGAATATCGCACGCTTCATACTAGAGAATACAGTGGGTGCAACTCCCACTGCGTCGCTCACACCGAGTGACGCCGCAATCCGCTCGGTATTCGAAGCACTCGCACGGGAAGTCACGATGGATATTGAAAAATACCGCGTCTATCTTGCTGCCGAAAAGATTTATCATTATGCATGGCACGAACTCGCGGATAAAATTATCGAGGAATCAAAACCTATCCTTACGGGAAACGACGCGGCGGCAAAAGTGTCGCGACAAGCGCTCCTCCTCTCGCTTCTTGATCGCACACTGCGACTGCTCCACCCCTTCATGCCATTCCTTACCGAGGAAATCTATCAATCTATGCCGACCAAAGACGCGCCATTTCTCATGGTTGCAAAATGGCCAATCATGGATGCGCTAGAATAAGTACGTGACTCCTACCACACTTGGCTATGCGTTTCTCGGTGGACTACTGCCATCTTTCATATGGCTTTATTTCCTTTTGAAAGAAGACGCACGATGTCCAGAGCCGCGCAGACTTATCGCACTTACCTTCGTCGCGGGTATGGCAGCAGTACCGCTCGCGCTTCCCCCCGAGAAGTGGGCCTGTGTACAATTCGCACTTAACCCACTTGCTGCGTGCACCCTCGGCCAGTCGACTTGGCAAACACTTGGTCTCAAGACTCTTATAAGTTGGGCGCTCATTGAGGAGATACTTAAGTATGTAATGGCAGCCGCGTTTATACTCTGGCGCGGCGCGGTGGATGAGGCGCCCGATTATGTCGTTTATATGATAACGGTGGCTCTCGGCTTCGCCGCAGCGGAAAACATGCTCTTTCTCGTTACTCCAATTTCGGGGGGGCAACTCGCCGCCGGATTCTTTACCGGCGATATACGTTTCCTCGGATCCACGTTACTTCATGTGATCGCCTCTGCATCCATTGGTTTCGCACTCGCTTTTTCTGCGGCAAAGAGGCCACCTTGGCGCGTAATGGCAGCGGCAATTGGACTTATCCTCGCCACCGCATTGCACACCGCCTTCAACACGCTTATTATCAATCCAGGTACTTCGACCACGTTCGCCGCATTTTTCCTCATCTGGACAGCTGCCATTGTGTTTTTTGCGACCTTCGAGGTGCTAAAATACTTTCAGTACCGTAACCTTCCTAATAACACCTGCTAAACTATGAATATGAAACGCTCGTTCTTTGAACGTCTTTCCGGAAACCCATCGACTAGCAATGATTTCGATTCCTTCGATGATGAACCGCTTCCAACGGCGACATTGCCGCGCAACAAAAAGGATGTGCGCATGCGCGTCAACAACACGGGGAATCGTCCAGAACCCTTCAGTAACGCCCCCTCGGGGGACGAGGGGCAACTTCCCGTCGATGTGCATCAGACCCAAAGCGATATCGTCATTCGCACCTTCGTCGCTGGTGTACGTCCTGATGAACTCAACATCTCTATAAATCGCGACATGGTTGAAATTGAAGGAGCACGCATGGAGCGGGAGCAAATTGCCGACTCGGATTACTTCACCCGCGAGCTTTTTTGGGGTTCATTTTCGCGCACAATTCTCCTTCCCCAGGAAATCGACGTCGATGCGTCGTCTGCAAGCGCGAAAGACGGTCTTTTGACAATCATTCTTCCTCGGCTTGATAAGACAAAACAGACAAAATTACGCGTGAAGGCGGGTTGAACGAATATTATTTAACGTGTGATGAATTGTGATAAAACAGTGCGGTCATATACGCAGCGGTGAATATTTATCTCCGTTTGCCGAAGATCAATACGAGTGATAGGAAGTTGTCGAAGATGCCGCTCTAGTTTTGTGTCCAAGAAAGAACCTTTCAACATGCGAGTGCTTGGACCCGGGCTCGAACCGGGGACCCCTTCCTCTTCAGGGAAGTGCTCTACCAACTGAGCTATCCAAGCGTTAGGACCTTATTGCTGTCCCGTCTTGTACGAGTTTATCAGCTTTTGTAATTCAGCGGAAGTCGGGAAACCGAAGATGCCTGACGTGGTTGCGCCGGGTACGTATTTGGAAACAAACGGCTGAAGATATTGTTGATAAAGATACAGAGGCAAGGCAAGTATGATAATCCATATGATAATTCTCCCAGCAAGACCCAACCATTGGTCACGTCGGATGGCACGTAACATGCGATGATTTTCTTTCGCAAGCGCGTGTGTTTCATCGAGTATCCGTTTCAACTCAGGATCCATATATATAATCATATTATCACCTCGTCTCACTGTTATGAGAAGTGTTTTAGGCACACACATTTGGCGGGACTGATTAACTCATAAATGCGAGCGCTTCGTTCGGCGTCTTGCCGTTCAGTCCGCAGTGCTCAAGATCATTGTACTCTTCATTCCATACAACCATCTTT
>JAKBGA010000026.1:0-6432 GCA_021833245.1 bacterium
GGTGGCACGCCGAACATATTCACGAGGCAAGTGGCAACCGCCGAAGGATTAGAACTTACTCCCACGGTGAACCATGCGTTGCCGAAGTTTGTGCCCAATTCGTAACTTCGTGGCACATCGATGCGTGCGAGTTCCATGCCGGTCGTCGTAGCCCCCTGCGCCCATGACTGGCTATATCCCATATCGGTTCCCGAGACCGAGAAATCTTTCGGAAAAGTAAACGAGAACGTTCTTGATCGATCAGTGTAATTTTCATATCCAGCTGTGCTGGAGGACGTTATGTGTGCGGCGATGCAGGTGGTGTAGCGTACATCGGTCGTTGATGCTGAATTAAAAAGCGTGGCGCTGTCCCCCTTACTGACAAATACGATATTGCTGCCGACGGAATTTGATTCATAGCGGATACCTGAGCCGGAAATAGTCTGGGGGAGCAAGAGTGTTGTCCCGTCGGAGAGCATAAGCACGACCGAGCTTGTGGCGAATATCGCTTGAATCGAATTATCCGAGCCACAATAAAAGGTGACATGATTCTTTGCACCGCTCGACGTACTAGTGACCGTTGTGTTCAGTTCTCTTGAAGAACCTATATAAATAATGAGATATGCACTCGCGGCAATGCCGAAAACAATCATGAGCGCCCGCAGTATAGTAGATCCTTGTCGCATGGTAGATAAAATTACGGGTATGCACCCATCATTACATTTTGCATACCTGTATCGAAATCGCGCCCTTATTCCAGAACGGCTGTGACTATATAAAAATCCCTTGACAGATTCTTCGTTTCCACGACACGCAGTCCGGCTTCCTTCATCATATTTTTCACCTCTTCTTCGCTTAATCGTATGGAAAGAGGCGGACCCATTTCTGTGGGAATCTTCTTCCAATCCAAGTTCACAAGCTTTCCGTGAGGAGCGAGCATCTCACTTGCATTTTTCAATACTCGTATTGGATCTCTGAAATCATGCAGCACTGTGCCGTAAAAAATTATGTCTGCACAGCCCTTGCAAAAAATAATCGATTCCGCTTCTTTCGTTTCAGAGTGTATGTTCTTGAGTCCCTCTTTCTCCGCTTTTTCTTTTAACCTTTTGAGAGAATCTTCATCAATATCTACTGCGTAGATCTTGCCGCGATCGCCGACAATCTTTGCAGCCGGGATAGTGAAAAATCCGTCATTGCAGCCGATATCCATGAAAACTAGCCCTTCTTGCAAACCTATACTGGACAATATCTTCTCGGGATTCTGTCGTCCCCGTCGTTCCTCTTCATTATAATGAAATCCGTGACTGTGTGTAATTTTCACACAGTAATTATATCAGAAATGCGGCGGAAAATATCCGCGTCGGCCAGGTGTATTAGTGATTCGAAGAGATGGAATAAGCTGATACTCCACGGTATCACTTGCAATCTTGTATGTCTCGACCATCCTTCAAAACAAAAACCCGCCGCATGACGGGTGTTTTGTTTTTAAGAATAGCTCAATTCTGCGGGTTGCCGCAAAGCCCGCTATTTGTGGGGCCTGTCTCAGAACCGAGTGAAATGCCGGCAGCTTGATCGGCATCAACATACTCCTCTATGATCCCGGGACTTCCTGCAAATGCCGCGAACGCGCCATGATTTGCACAGATCGTATTCGCGATTGCATGAGGATATCCAGATGTATATCCCTGATCCGTTGCCGCTAATGCTGGAATTGCTGTAACGGCAAAGAATGCCACTCCTGCCACAATACTTACGAATGCCTTTTTCATACACGTATTATCGTTATCTGTTAATGGTCATAGTGTAACACTGTTATGCGGCGAGTGGTTGTTTGATTTGCGTAATCGTGAATGCGTGGATTGGGTACTCTTTCGACCAATCAATGATACTAAATCACCTATGATTTCGAACAAAACCACGACGTAATAAGGAAAAGGCCGGACTTAATGTCCGGCCTTGTTTTTACTTAGTAGCGGCACGTCGCATTACCTCTTCGACATCTGCTCGCCTAACCTCACGCCCTTCAAGTTCGTTCTGATATAACCACCAAAACGCCTTGGCCCCTTGATTCACCACCATTGGTATCCCGTCAAGCACCGCCATATGACGACGGCGAGCTTGGGTGAGCATCGGAATTTCTGATCTTCGTATGCGAATGTCTGAGATGATGACGTCGGGTTTCGCTCCAAGAAGTAACTGTGCTGTTTGTTCCCAATTCTTCTGCACAGATTCGGACGTAATCGGTAATTCCATGTCGCCAAGCGTCGAGTATTCATCGAGCGGCGATTGGACGTCATCAATAACCGAAACAACTGCGTCCTGTAACGGGAGGACTTTGGGTATAAGTGATCGCCCCCCCCACGCCGCCATATTTACACCGAAATAATCGTTTAGCGCTTGCGCTAGTTCTTTCGCTTTTTGCTCGGTCCGATTCAGGATCATGAGTCGTGCGCCTTGATCTGCAAGCGCAAACGCAATGGCACGGCCAGAACCACCGGCACCAAGCATAAGCACTCGGGCACCCTTAAGATTACGCTTGCGCTGTGCAAATATTCGCTCGAGGCTAAGTGTATAACCTACGCCATCAGTATTATCACCAATCAATCGTCCACTTGGTAATTTTTTGATGATATTGACAGCGCCTATAGCCTGAGCAAGTGGCGTTACTTCGTCAAGATGAGTCATGATGACCTCTTTAAAACCAATACCGATACCTCCGCCTCGATACCGATTATCGCTACGGAAGACCGTGACAATATGACCGACGTCTTTCGTATGAGCAACCAACATGCAATTACGATCTGGTATCCCAAACTTATGATAGGCCGCATTCCACATGATGGCAGTCTTAGCAGGATAATCTTCAGCAATGAGTGGAAGTGTAAGTGACGCCATACCATCTATACCTTTCGGATTGCCCGGAGGAAGTGCGGCGACGTGCACGGTATCATCTTTTATTAGGTCATTTATATTCATAAATTCTCCAGTTATTGTTACAGATACGAGAATAGAATGATGCTGACCCTCTCGCTCTTGCGAACATGTCGTCCTTCAAAGAAGGAAAGATCTTCTCGAACCTCTCGCCAACACTGATAAACGAAAGTACGTTTAAGGTCTGTCGGGGCAAGTTTGTTGAGTGGCTTTACCACCATCCAGTCTCTATCATATCCTCCATCATCAACACGAACCTTGCGCACGAGTAAGTCGATACCTTTCGTATCACGAACGCGCAACGTAACGACCTGTCCTGGCGCGTAGCCCTTCTCATGACCTGGACCACGTACGCCAAGTCGTGGGGTTGCGGTAATGTCACCATTTTCAATTAACGTCAAAAGAACATTTTTGGATATGTTCGGAGCCGGTTTAAGCCAGATCTCCGGACGTTCCTGATGGTATGTCATGGCTTTCTCCACTGGTTCCCTCTATTCTTTAATACACATAAACCGGCTGGATATTTCCTAGGAAGATTTCAGACACCTCCTTTGATGACTAATCTTTTACTCCCATGTTTTTCTTCCCCGTCTGGCATTCCTGCATAATTAACACGGTTCCGCACCTATTTAGCAGAAGATCTTTGTCTTTAATTTTTTGTTGTAAGTTAGAGTCACCCTACGAGACATTCATGAGGTCTTCAATGTAATGTAAATTACTATCACGAGATGAAATTTTTTCGACAAGTTTATCTATAAAATATTCAATTTTTGACGAGTATTTACTGCCCTCGCGAGATTCTATAGTAAGTTTACTGTCTGGCTGTATCTCCTGGTCTCCAATCACTATTAAATAAGGTATTTTTTCAGTCTTACCGGCACGAATCTTCTTGCTTAGCATCTCATTGTTGCTATCTATTTCAACACGCACACCTGCAATCTTTAATTTTTTAAATATAATTTGTGCGAACTCATTATGTCTTTCTGCTATAGGAAGTATTCGTGTCTGCACCGGAGAAAGCCAAAGCGGAAAAGCTCCTGCCGTATGCTCAAGAAGAACAGCGGTGAAGCGCTCAATCGAACCCATGATGGCGGAGTGAATCATAACGATGCGTTCCTTCTCGCCGCGCTCATTGATACACGAAAGGTCAAAACGTTCAGGTAGGTTCATGTCGAGCTGAATGGTTGCCACCTGATGTTGACGACCGATGGAGTCGGTCGCTAGGAAATCGAGTTTTGGACCGTAAAGCGCCGCTTCACCGGGTGCTTCAAAAGAATCTGCGCCTCGTTCCTTGGCAATCTCTCGTAAGGCATCTTCCGCAATTTTCCAAATTTCCGGAGTGCCTAGATATTTCCCCTGTGTTTTCGGATCATGGAATGAAAGTCTCACCTTAAGTTCAGTAAATCCGAAGTGTCTATAGAAGGTATCAATGATGTCCCAAATCTTTAGAAATTCATCTTTTATTTGCGTCATGCGACAAAAAACATGGCTATCATCTTGTGTGATTGAGAGTACACGGGTGAGACCGTTCAATTCTCCTGACTGTTCGTCGCGATACACCATTGTTGTCTCTGCATAACGCTGTGGCATTTCACGATATGAATGAGATTTGCGTGCGAATATTTGCGTATGATGCGGGCAGTTCATCGGCTTGAGTGCATATTCTCGCTCATCGCGTGACGTAACCTTAAATAGATCTTCAGCGAATTTCTGCCAATGACCGGAAGTCTCGTACAAATTGCGTTTCGTTATGTGCGGAATTGTAACGCGCTGGTAATCATGTTTCGAACGAAGGTCCCATACAAACTTATCCAACTCTTGGCGGATAATCGTTCCCTTGGGTGTCCAAAGAGGAAGGCCGGAACCCACTAGATCCGAAAAAGTGAAGAGATCAAGTTCCTTGCCGATCTTTTTGTGGTCGCGCTCTTTTTCATTCCTGGTATCCATTAGAGATGAGGATACCATATTGGTGGTCGAGCTACTTATTTAGTTCTAGACGGTATTTTAGACTGTCTCCCAGATTTTACTGTAAATAGCTCTATCTCTTATCTTTGATTTTTAATAGACGAGGTGCGGTGCTGCTTCTGTACAGAAATTGCCTTTTGTGAGAAAGTAGTTGCGGATCTATATACTAACTATAGATGTTATTTACAGGAGGGACTTTGCGATGGGTTGCGTCATAAATCATAATACCTTCGATAAGGCAAGAATCGAGAAACAACGCGAGTGCGATAAACGTTACAAAGATGCCATAGCGGCACTTATGATACGAGCGATTCACGCGTTGAAAATCTCAATACGATCATTGACTAACTATGGTATTGGAACAAAAGAACGGCAACAGGAATTCTTAATGAAAAAAATGGTTATTCTGTGCAGGGAAGAAATGGTCAGTGGCATATTTCGGACATTGGGATATACCGCTGATGTAATAGTATATTCGTGTACGGGTTTCGTCCCCTTTACTAAGTTACAGCCATCGCGAATTGTCTTGCACACAATGGATCCATACAGTCTTCGCGAGTACGCAGAGACCCTCTTTATAATGTGCCTGCTTTTGCCATTAGAAGAGCGTACGTTGCCATACAAATTGCCGTATATGGTGAGAGAGTGCGCAAATGCATATCGCGCGCTGAATAACCAAGGTGCCTCGCCGGCTGCAAACCTTGAAATACATCGCCGTATTACACACATTTTGCCTATCGCAAAAAAAATGTTACGCGGCATTGGATACCGATATTAGCTAGGAAGACTTACCGGGGACTGCAAAGAGCGGTCCCCGTTTTTTATAAATATTTTTTGTGAAGAGAGCAACGCTAAATAGGACCTGAAATGGAACTGGAATTATTCCTAAATGCTCTCTGGAATCCGAAATTCTCTCACACTGGATGTAGTACTGAAATACCGAATGATTAAGTTCCGAATCTTCATTAGACTAGCTTCGTATAAATCCATGCAACGTATAAGGTTCCATTCATACCTGCCTTCACAACAGCCACCTGCTCGGTCTGAGTTTCTTAATTATTATAAAGAAAGAGCGATCTCGTGAAAGATCGCTCTTTTGTTGCTTCACTTCGTTACCCTGTGTCGCTGGCCAGGGCCGCCGCGCCGCTTGATGGGTGAAGGTGCCTTCCGCTATAAATACTCATGCTATTGTCTTTCGTCATGTACAACCCTCATTTGGTGGTTTTGGAGAAACAACAAAGATCAGTTCGCCACCACTCCAGAAAGAGTGAGTAAAGAGCGAATATCGTCCTATCTCCAGGACGATTTATTTATTATACACACTTAAGTTTCCATGTCAATAACACCCATTAATAACGCGTCTCGAACAGGATAACCTCGCTCAAGTTGGCTCTGATCATCTCGTATCAAGATCACGGTTAACAAAGCCAAGGTTGTCGATTTAGCTCGTTTTTATAATCTCAATGACTATGAGTCTCGAGTGTAGAATTTACGTGAAGAGGATTTCGGAAGAAATTTTCTTTGCGATTCTTGAGAATATCTCTCCTCGTCATTGAG
>JAKBGA010000027.1:0-6355 GCA_021833245.1 bacterium
GCGAATATCGCTATTGACCCGAATGCGCCATTGTTGCTTCAGCCCTTCAATCTTGCATATGATAACTTTCTGGGACGTCTTGCGGTTGGTCGTATATACGTCGGAACCATTCGTCCTAATCAGCAAGTTTTCATAAAGAAACCTAATGGAGAGGTGCGAAGCGGTCGTACAACCAAAATATTTACTTTCCAAGGCCTTGAACGAGTCGAAACATCTGAAGCATCAGCGGGGGATATAGTGCTCATTGCGGGTCTCCCAGATATCTATATCGGTGAAACGGTAACAACCGACGAGTCTGTTGCACCTCTGCCTGCAATCGCAGTGGACGAGCCGACAATCGCGCTTAATTTTCTTGTCAACAATTCACCTTTTGCTGGACGCGAAGGGAAATATGTGACTAGCCGTCAAATTCACGACCGTCTCGAAAAAGAACTTGAAATTAACGTCGGCCTCAAGATTGATTTTTCAAGTTCAGACTCTTTCCGTGTATCTGGCCGTGGCGAACTTCATATCGCGGTGCTTCTTGAAAATATGCGCCGGGAGGGATACGAACTTCAAGTTTCTCAGCCACAAGTTATCATTCACGAAGAGAACGGTGTAAAAATGGAACCCTTCGAGGAAGTTATTATAGATATTCCATCGGAATTCCAAGGCGCTATTATCAAAAAGCTTGGTGCGCGTGCATTTGCATTACAGAACCTCACCCAACATGAGAATAGCGTACGCCTTACACTCGTTGGCCCAACGCGTGGATTACTTGGATACAAAAATGTGTTCGTTATCGACACGCGTGGTGAAGGGATTCTCTCTTCGCGCGTGATCGGTTTCAAACCATATGCCGGGGAAATCAAGAGGAGGCAGGTCGGTTCGATGATCTCTATGGCAACCGGCAAGGCGCTTGGTTATTCATTATGGAATCTTCAGAATCGTGGGCAGCTCTATGTAAAACCGGCGGACGAGGTATATGAAGGCATGGTCATCGGCAATACCTCCAAGGGCGAGGAGATGATGGCGAATCCCACAAAAGGGAAGAATCAATCGAACGTGCGCGCCTCAGGAACTGATGAAGCTATTGTGTTAGTGCCGACTTTCGACCTTACCATCGAACGTGGACTTGAGATCATGGCGGATGATGAGTATCTAGAAATTACGCCCCTGAGCGTTCGCTTACGTAAACAGTTCCTTACTGAAAATGACCGCGCTAAGTCACGGCGCTAATAAAACGGAATCCTCGCGTGCTAAGAGCCATTATATTGAATTGTCTCTTTGCCAGATTAAGTTATAGTGCAGTATGATGGCATCTACGCGCGTGTTTATTGAAGCATTGTTAAAAAAGGCTGACATAACAATTGGCGGGAGTCGTCCACAGGATATCACTGTTCATGATGAGCGGCTTTTTACGCGCGTTATTCGTTACGGCACGCTCGGTCTCGGCGAGGCATATATGGATGGATGGTGGGATAGTAACGCGCTTGATGCGTTCATTTATAAGGCGCTCATAGCGGATCTGGATAAAGCGTTTGAACTTAATTTCGCATCAATTTTAACAATTACGAAAGCTCTCATTTTTAACCAGCAATCATATAGTCGTGCTTTTAAAGTTGGTGAGGTGCATTATGATATAGGTAATAATCTCTATGAGGCGATGCTTGATCCGCGCATGGTTTATTCATGCGGTTATTGGAAAGACGCAAAGACTCTGACGGAGGCGCAAGAGGCGAAGCTCGACCTCGTGTGCCGGAAATTAGGATTGAAGCATGGCGATCGTGTTCTTGATATTGGTTGCGGTTGGGGTGGTTTTGCGAAATATGCCGCAGAACGTTATGGCGTGTCGATTGTCGGAATTACAATCTCAAAAGAGCAGGCCGTTCTTGCGCGTGAACGTTGCAAGGGACTACCGATTGAAATTCGTGTTCAAGATTATCGCTCCCTTGATGAGAAGTTTGATCACATAATCTCAATTGGTATGTTCGAACACGTGGGTATCAAAAATTACCACGAATATTTCACCATCGCGCGCAGCTGTCTTAAGGAGAAAGGACTTTTTTTGCTTCACACCATGGGGTATGCCCGCTCATTAAGGAACACCGACCCGTGGATAGATAAATATATTTTCCCGGGAGGCGCACTCCCATCCATTGCCCAAATAGGGAGGGCAATTGAAGGATCTTTTATGGCTGAGGATGTGCATAATTTCGGTGCTGACTATGATGCCACGCTTATGGCATGGTTCAAGAATTTTGACACAGCTTGGCCGAAGCTTCGTGCAAAATATGGGGATCGATTTTATCGTATGTGGAAATACTATCTTCTTTCTTGCGCGGGAGCTGCGCGTGCACGGAACATACAACTATGGCAGTTCGTTCTTTCGCCTCATGGCGTCGTTAGTGGATATAGATCGATACGTTGAAGACAGAGAGAGTTCATTACAAACAAAAAAAACGACACGGAGTTTCCCGCGTCGCTTATAATGTTCTTTTTATTCTATGAGAACATGCCTCCCTGGTGCCACTAGGTACAAATTCTCCTTTCTAAATTCGAGACGAAAGCACGCGAGAACGATTTCTGGGGTTGGACCTACTGGCGGTGTTTTGCTGACAAGTTTTTCTAATATTGTTTCGCATACTGCATCGATCAATTTACGTGAATTACAAATTCCTAGTTTCAGGTATTGATCTTTGGTCGAACCAGAAAGGCCTCGCATTCCGATTAACGTATGCCACAGTTGCACCACATGCCGTTCCCGTTCCTCTATCTCGTAAAGAGTCGTCTTGAACTGAAATCGCCTCTCAGTGAGAGGAGATTGAGAAATATCCCTAAGAAGACCGCAACCTTTCCACCGTACTCCCCAGCCCCCGTTCTCAAATTGGACTGGAGATCTCATCTCTTTTTCCTCCGGCAATAACAACTCAAAGCAGTTCCCAGTTTTCTTTTTCACTTAATATCTCCACATCAAAAATTGATTTTGATATAAACAACTTACCCAAAATTAATATACCTCACTTTATTCAAAGTAACCAGCTTATAAGTTATCTACTACTATTTGTGACTTATGAACGGATTTTCTTTTATGTAGAACCGCCAAGGAAATTCGGTACCGTTTCGAATACCGATACGGCTTGACGCCAAAATATTTTCAGATTGGATTTTAGGCGCATCATAAATCGTGAAATTGCCTCCAAGTGGTAGATGATTTTCTCTCCCTGTGATACCGAACGCTTCGCAAAATTTTGCAGGGCCAGAGCAAAGGTTTTGCATAAGCGTCGTGCGACGTCGACGTCTCATGAGTGAGATACCTTCGGTAGGTTTTACGGCGCGGATAAGTACAGCGCCTATACCATCTGCATCAGTCGTTACATTTGCACACCAATGCATGCCATAAGTGAAATATATATACCAATAACCATAGGTGTCTCGCATGATGGCGCTTCGAGGTGTAACATGAAATGCATGTGATGCTGGATCAGTGGTATAAGCTTCGGTCTCGACGATAATGCCTGCACAATCACCTCGTCGTACAGTCTTGCCGAGCAATTTCTTTGCGAGGTCGATCGTGTCACCAGCAAACCAGGAGTTGGGGAGTGACACCATAATGCTTAGAATAATATAAAAAAATAATAAAAAAGGCCCGTGATGCGTATTGCGCGCATTCGGTGCCTTCTACAGAGTGGATCTAAAAGACGCAATACTTTGTTTGGTAAGCGGCTATTTTTTTAATAATCTTTTCCGTACCTTCTTTCTTCTTGAGAACCCGAGTAAGATCCTCGGGTGTGGCCGCAGCCACGACAGGGATATCGTGTTCCCGTTCAAGCTCCTGCGCAGCGGAAAGTCTGTGGCCTTTCACTCTCTCCTGTTGGTTAAAGACGACGCAAATGCCAATGGAGTTTCCACCTCGCCCTTTTATGAACCGAATGGCGTCTTCTTGTCTCCTGCTGTCGATCATGTCGCTAACTAGGAGAACCTCATCAAGAGGGCGTATTGCACGACTTCCTTCCCAGCGATTCAATACCATACCACTCAACTTTCGTGCAATAATTGATGCATGCATCGTCCCTTCGCCTAAGGGGAGGCCGTATAGAACATCGAAAGACGGGGTTGGCCAATGCTTTCGAATCGCGTTGTTACACGCGAACAACACCTTATCTATAAGCTCCATAGAAGAAAATTTTTCAGGATGGACACGATAAGGCCGAGTTTGCCCGTTCCCCAGATCACATTCTTCCAATGTGATTGCGCCATTACTGAGTGCGCATTCAATGAACCACTCGGCAAACGATGTTGCCAGCACGGGCACACGTTTTTGCATCACCCCTCCTTCTCAACAGAGTCGATTGACAAATTAGGTAATATGAACAAAAGCCCTTTCTGATTAAATACAAGTTGCATCTGAGATTACATTACGTAAAAGTAAGTGTAAGGTCAATAGATCTAAAACAACAGACGCTCAGATGAGCGTCTGTTGTGAATTAATGTGGAGGTGCGGAGAGTCGAACTCCGGTCCGAATCCGTTCATGAAAGCGAGTCTACGACGCATAGTCAGCGTTGTGTTTAAGGTTGGATGTAAAAACGCGGACGAAATCATTCCCACCTGATCCCTTTTTTAGATATTTCAGTCGGGATCCTGAATATCGATTCCGCAGATTATTCCGCTCATACCCTCAACTGCGAAAACTTAAGAGGATGAACGTCGCGCAAGGCGAACGAGTCGGACGTTAGCCGCGAGCCGTTGCGTAGGCGAACGCAATATCGCCGCTCTTAAAGTAAGGCGACTTTATTGCGCTTGCAAGAGTGTTCTTGGCAAGTTTAGTTTCCCGCCAGTTTTAAGTGTTGGGCGGGAGTGCACTGCGTCGCACGTCTTTCAAAGAACGAACCGTCAAAGCCGGTCACCCCCGGGGAAAGCAGGATATTTATCCTGCACTTTCCGTGACTGATCGTTCGAGACTCACCTGTTTTTCAAAATGCGTCGCATCTCGCGCCCGGCATCTCGTTTCTTTAATTCCTCGCGGCGTTCTATTTTTCCCTTACCGCGCACTATTGCAATACGCGTTTTCACGAATCGTCCTTGAGTATATACCTCAAGAGGGACTATTGTCAACCCTTTTTTCGCTTCGGCGGAAGCGAGTATCGCAATTTCCTGCTTCGTGAGCAAGAGGCGGCGGGGGCGTTCCGAATCATAGTTTTTTGGCGTATTTGCTGTTTGATACGGTGGAATCGTCATTCCGACGATGAACGCCTCACCGCCACGTATCACTATTCGTGCTCCTTCCAAGGAACCCATCTTTGCCCGCAGAGCTTTTACCTCAGTGCCGAGCAACTCAAAACCCGCCGTGAAGTATTCAATCGGGGTATATTTTAATGATGCTTTTTTATTTTTGATGAGGGTCATATTATTTTTCGAATTTGTCTTCTCTCATGTAAAGAGTATAGTACCTTCCATGCCAGCCGTACCACCACAGAAATCAAAAAAGAAGAAATCTACAGTCCCGCTTCCGGCACCTCGCAACTTGAGGACGGCACTCGGTGGCCCCTCTTTCTTTGGGAATCTCATAACCACGATACTTATATTCCTTGTCCTTATGAGCGTTTATTCGCTTGTTGAAAGCTTTATCCAACCGACAAATGAGATCCCACTTTCGACTGTTGCTGCCGATGTTGCAGCAGGCAAGATTAATTCTATTACCGTAAATGGCGATGGACTTAATATCGTCTTTACCGACAAATCTACGGCAACCTCGCGTAAAGATGCTGCCGCCGGACTTCCTGAAACTCTCGCAACTTACGGCGTTACCCCCGCTGAACTTTCTAAGGTCTCGTTAACGGTTCAAGGACAATCCGGTTTTCAATTTTGGTTCATTACGCTTGCGCCAATTCTGATCCCGCTTCTTTTTTTCGTGTTTCTTTTTTGGTTCCTTTCACGGCAAGTAAAAGGGGCGGGTATGCAAGCATTTAGTTTTGGACAATCCAAGGCGCGCATAACCGATCCCGCAGATTCTTCGCAACGGGTCACATTCGCCGATATTGCAGGTGCCCGTGAAGCAAAAGAGGAGCTCCTTGAAATCGTAGATTTCCTTAAGAATCCGAAGAAGTTTCTCGACATCGGTGCTCGTATCCCAAAGGGAATAATCCTTATGGGTGCTCCGGGTACCGGTAAGACTTTGCTCGCACGTGCAGTTGCTGGGGAGGCAGGTGTTCCATTTTTTTCCATATCAGGTTCGGAATTTGTCGAAATGTTTGTCGGCGTTGGTGCTTCTCGGGTGCGGGATTTATTTCAGTTAGCAAAAAAAGCTGCACCAGCAATTATCTTTGTTGACGAAATCGACGCGGTTGGACGTGTACGTGGTGCGGGTGTTGGTGG
>JAKBGA010000005.1:0-28312 GCA_021833245.1 bacterium
TGTTGCATGACGTTTACGGATTCTTCACCCGCACCCGAAGGTCCGCGTTCAAGCACAACCGCGAAAGCATATTGCGGATTATCAAAAGGGAAAAATCCTTCGGCCCAAGAATTATCATATTGGTTATTTGCACCGACTTGCGCGGTACCAGTCTTCGCTGCTACTGCTAGGTAAGATAGATTAATCGCGTGAGCAAGAGCACTCGTTACACCATCACGCATTCCCGCACGCACGACGGAAAGTAAGCTGGCGTTGACAGGTACTGTCGTGTATACGGGCGCTTCTCCTGCAAGTAGGGTTGGTGTAAAGAGTTTGCCACCATTCGCTAGCGCGGCAGTTGCACGCGCCATTTGTATCGGTGTTACCTGTACTGCGTACTGTCCGATGGAAGTATCGTATGTATTACCAAGATACCAGGGTTCGTGAAAAACCTCTTGCTTCCATGCAGGGGTTGGAATAATTCCGCTCGCCTCGTTCGGCAAATCGATTCCAGTCGAACTCCCAAAACCGAACTGATGATACCAGTAATCGAGTCGATCGATACCAAGACCCTTCTGGCTACCGAAACCACCGCCCACTGTGTAAAAAAATATGTCCGATGACCATGCGATTGCCTTTTCCACATTTACCGGACCGAGCGCCCTCCAACCCTTAAAGATAAAGGATTTGTTCGGATTATATGGATCTGGGATTGAAAGGAAACCTTGATCATCAATAATTGTATTTGGCGTAATGATTCCATCCGTGAGTGCGCCAGAAGCAATAAACGGTTTTACAATGGAGCCGGGTGTATAACCCTGTATTGCATGATCAAGGAACGAATCACCTGGACTGCTGTTATAAAGCGCAATAGTACTCGCTGGACCACCACTTGCCATAACATTCGAGTCGTAGCTCGGATATGAGACGATCGCACGCACGGCCCCCGTGTGAACGTCCATTATGACGCCTCCTCCAGCGAGGAAATGCTGATTGGTGGCAACATTTACAAGTGCCTGTGCAAAAAGTTGCTCGAGGTTTGCGTCAATCGTTAATTGAAGGTTGCTTCCGTCCCTTGCTGGAACAACGATTCCTTGAGAACGAACTTTGCCAAGCGCATCCACCTCAGTAAGCAACTCCCCGTTCTTCCCCGCAAGGAGCGAATTATACTCAGCCTCAAGTCCGGTAACACCCGTTTCTTTTGTGTCATAATAGACGCCTTTTGCGTCCTTCTTCGGATACGAAACATACCCGATAATCTGACTCAGGGAAGGAACCGAGTAACTCCTCACAACACTGCCATCTGGTTCCGCGACATTATTGGCAAGTACAACGCCATGCATGTCAGTAATAATTCCGCGCGATGCAAAGATTGTCGTAGCTACAAGGCTGTTGTGTGCACTCTCAGCCGCAAAAGCGGCGCCATTAATTATTTCGAGATTCCATGCACGGGCGACGAGGATAACAATGAGAATTGCAAGCACAAATGAGAGCGAGAAGAATGTCCTTTGCGGAAGAGGTTTTTCAAGCCGTCCTTCAAAACGTGCGTGATCGAAAGCGGGCGCATTTGACGCATCGAGAAATATTTCATCCAGAGTTATTTCAATATTTTTTCGCCGTTTACGTCGCCACATCATCTCTTGATGATACCCGTCCTAACTCGACTACGCACGGAAAAAGCTATAAGGGTCACGACGGCGCCAGTTATCGCAAAAAATGGAGGCATTCCTGTAGACGGTGTGTAATAAAGCGTATCGAGGAATATGCCGCTCGCAAGCGGTAAGAACGGCTCAATGGGTGAAGAAACAAGCGCGAGAAATGCCGTAAAGGGCCACGGGAAAAATATCGCAGAAATAAGAGCAGAACAAGTGAGTATTACCCGAATCATGGCAAGGTCGAGGTTGCTTGCGAAAGTGCATTGAGTAGCGCTGTACTCACACCGCGCACAGTGACCCATGAGACTGAGAATAGATCGAGTGCTGGTGTGATACGGAGTGTAACCGCTGATGATGTCGGATTGCTGTCGATACGAGTAACTTTGCCGATTGGAAACATTCCTGGACCAGGACCAAATATGATGTCACCAACAGCAATGCTCGCGGAGCGAGGGAGTTTCGCATTCATGGTACCGGCACCAGAACCCGTAATAGTAAGCGGTATATCCGTAGGGCCAGCCCAACCAGCAATCCTGACACCCGGCGAAGAAAAGAGTGTTGCGCGAGAAAAATCTGAAAAAACCGTAGAAATGACACCAATTGGAACATCGCCTGCGCCGAATACCTCCTGCCCGAGCGCAACTCCTGCCCGAGCGCCCGCAGCAAGCACAAGAGTGTCATACGGTGTTTCAGGTGGGCGGGCAACAACACCCGCGAGAATTTCAGATGGCATGTTTTTCTCAGAAGTGGGAGATCCGAGTAGCGCTTCAAGGCTAGCGTCTTTCTGAAGTAACGCTTGGTTCTCGTTTGCGAGCGCCGTATTTTCGTTCACTAAACTCTCGTTCTGTAAGGAAAGCTTTGTATTATTCCCAAAACCAGAGAAGAACGCGTGACTTTCAGCTGCGAGTGAATCCGCGCTATGGAATAGCGGCGCTAACATTTGCCAAAAAAGATTTGGTGCAAAAAATCGCACGAGAAAAAGGAGTGCAACGACGATAAGCGCAAAACCGCTCCACGGAATTTTCGCAGACGATAGGAACGCGTTACGTTTCGCTAAGAATGTCTTCTTCATCGATAAAAAAATCTGTGTAGGACACTGGGTCCTCGGTCACAATACCTGCACCACGTACTACCGTGGTAAGCGGCTCCGGCGCGATCCGCACGGGCACTCCGAGCATTTTTGCAAGTACTTGCGGCAATCCTCGTAAAAGTGCACCGCCACCGAAAACGATTACACCACGTTCAAGCACGTCGGAAAGAAGTTCGGGCGGTGTCGCTTCAATAACCTCTTTCATTGTATCCATGAGTATTTCGAGAGACGGTGTAATAGCTTCACGAACGTGCGCATCAGTAAGTGCTATCTCACGCGGTAATCCAGTTGCGAAATCACGACCACGCACATTTCGCGAGAGTGTTTCAGTAAGAGGCACAACCGCACCAATCCCTATTTTGACGTCCTCGGCAGTCCGTTCGCCGATACCAAGCTTGAATTCGCTACGAACATAATCAATGATGTTCTCATTGAAACGATCTCCAGCAACATGCGAACTCTTCGCGGCAACGACACCCTTAAGCGCGATAACAGCGATGTCGGTCGTACCGCCCCCAATGTCGAGTACCATCGTACCAATAGCTTCAGTAATTGGTAATTTCGCGCCGATGGCACCCGCAACAGCTTCTTCGATGATAATCGCTTCGCGTGCACCCGCATTCTTTGCCGCATCACGAACTGCACGACTCTGTACGTTGGTTACCCCCGTTGGCACGCCGATTACAACGCGCGGACCAAACATTCGTGCGTGTCCATTTTGGGCTTTATTGATGAGATATGTAAGAAGTTCTTCGGTCACCTCGAAATCGGAAATGACGCCATGTGAAAGCGGGCGAACAGTACGAATATGAGAGGGTGTTTTGCCGATCATTGTTTTCGCCTCCTTCCCTACCGCAACAACCTGGTGAGTCTTATCGTTAACCGCTACCACTGATGGTTCATTGAGAACCACACCACGGCCACGAACATAGACAAGCGTATTCGCCGTCCCGAGATCAATCGCGATGTCATTGCTGAAGATTAAATTTTTTGAAAATCGTGCCATATCATTTCGCAAGAAGCTCCGCATATGACCTCTTTATGATAGTTCCGGTTACACGCTCAACGACTTCGAATGCGCCAGTCGCAACCGTGTTCTTGCCGACTACTATACGGTATGGAATACCGAGCAGATCGCTTTCCATGAATTTCTCGCCGGCACGCAAATCGCGATCATCATAGAGAACGTCGATATTGGCATTTACTAAGTCGCGATATAGAGCATCCGCCATTTTTTTTATCTCATCGTCCGTCTGCCCAAGAGACACAAGATGCGTAGAGAACGGTGCGATCGCCTCCGGCCAAACAAGACCTTTCTCATCAGCCATGAGCTCAACGATTGTACCCATGAGACGCCCCGGACCGATACCATAACTTCCCATGAAAACCGGTATTGACTTCCCTTCTGCATCTTTATATGAAAGACCGAGTGCTTCAGAAAATCGTGTGCCGAGTGTAAAAATATTTCCAACCTCAATTGCCTTAGTTTCCTTAAGATTTTTCTTATCCATACCGGTGACCGCGTACACTTCCGAATCATCGTACACTTCCTTATTCAAAGCGAGTCGCTTCGCACTGTCGATATAAATAGTGTCCTCACCCGCGGCACAAACAGTCTGGTACTCATGCGAATATTTGCTGAAGGAACCGCCAGAAGCAAAGGTGCGATAGGTCTTCGCGCCGATGCCAACACGCTCGAAAATCTTTTCATACGCGCCGGCGACTTTTTCATAAAATTCGGCATGGCTCGCGGCGTCCTTCGAAAAGGAATATAGATCTTTCATGATAAACTCGCGCGCGCGCATGATACCGGACTTCGCCCGCATCTCGTTGCGAAACTTGTTTTGAAATTGGTAAACGTATCGCGGCAAATCTTTATACGAAGCGACGTATTCGGACATAAGCGCCGTAAGCGCTTCTTCGTGCGTATTGCCAAGACCGAGCTCGTTGCCGTTTTTTAACCGTGTCTTAAACCATACATCAACAATCTCATCATTCCAGCGACCACTCTTCTTCCAAACTTCCGGATCCTGCAGAGCGGAAAGAAACACCTCTTCCCCGCCGATTGCGTTCATTTCCTCGCGGATGATGCCAATGATTTTATTAAGCACACGCAAGCCGAGCGGAAGGAAATCGTAAACGCCTGCCATCTCTTTATGAACATAACCCGCACGTACTAAAAGCTGGGCATTTTTTGCAACCTCGTCCGCGGGCGCCTCGCGACGGGTTTTGGTGAATAAGTTCGACTGTCTCATGTGCAACAGTATACGCGCATCCTGCGACCTCGGCAAAAAAGAGCTTGCATTCCCTTTTGGGGGAGGATCAGGCAGAACACGGACTGCCACGATATTCTTCGCCTATCCGCAGCATCCATGCGAACGCGGCAAGAATGAAAATACGAATGAGAGGCTTACATCGAATCTTCCCGAAACGCTTAGAATTCAGAAATTATTGTTGACAGCTACACAATTTCGTTATAAACTTTGCATCAGAATAAATTGAGCCTGTTCACACAATTATTCCAACTGACCGAGGAGAGTGTAATGAACTCGATTCATGTTTGGGGCACACCTAATGGAATTGAAGAGGGTGTCTACAAAACCTTAACAGCAACCTTGATTCGAATCTTTGAGAGTCGGGAATTTGATCCAGTTGTCGTATTCTTCCCGCCAGATCGCATGCAGTGGGGGCTCGGCGAAGAAATTAAAATCTATATTTCCGGGCCACAGATTCCTGATACCAGAAAACAGGAATTGGCTGAGTTAGTTGGTCAAGAGGTGTACTCGGTATTTCATCCAAAATACATTGATTGTGTTGTCTCGCGCGATGAACCCTTGTCCGGCGAAAGGCGCTGGTTCATTCCTTAAGCCCACCGTTTCGAACCCCAGTCTACGGCTGGGTTCTTTTTTATCCGATAATCTTAAAGATATCGTGCGCGGTCACGACAACCATGAGCAAAATAAGAAATGCGAAACCCACAGTATTGAATGCACGCGCGATATTCGCTTTTATCGGACGGCGAATTATTCCCTCAATGATTACAAACAAGAGTCTACCGCCATCGAGTGCTGGGATGGGAAGAAGATTGATAAGAGCAAGATTAATGGAAATGATCGCCATAATCGAGAAAAGATCGCCAATGCCCTGCGCCGAAGCGTTCCCAACCACTCCGGCAATGCCGATTGGACCAGAGACCTGCGAGAGGTTTGCGGAAAATGTGAATATACCGTAGAAAAAATGCCAAAGTCCTTCTGCAGTGAGCAGAGTTGCGCCCCAGGTAAGTGATGCACCCTCGGTAATCGCCGCACCAAATGAGAGTGGCACAATACCAACTGTGGCGACCTCAACGCCAAGCGCATACCGTGAGGGGTCGGAAGGCACAACGCCTTCCGTGGGCTTCGCAATGATATTCTGCTCGCTTCCCGCACGCTCCACATTGAGCGTAACCACACCTCCGGCACTTGCCGCAATGAATTTTGCGAAGCTCACAGGATCAGTCGCGTGCCACACCCCTTGTGCATCTTTTGCCTCTATAATCGAGTCTCCCGCAAGAAGCCCCGCATGCGCGGCGGGTGTTCCTGAAATCACATTCGCAACCATAAGCTCCATATTTCGAGCATTTGCGAGATCGTTCTCTGAAAGCGCACGCGGTGTTCCCGCAACAAGTGCCCCCGTAATAAGTACGTAGGCAAAAAGAAGGTTCATCGTGACTCCAGCGATAAGCACGAGTGCCTGCAAGAAACGTGGGCGTGCTGAAAACGCACGTGGATCTCCGCCGCCGCCGTCTTCACCATAAATTTTTACGAAACCGCCAAAAGGCAACCAATTGAGCGTATAGGAAGTTTCGCCTATTTTTGCGATCGTTGCTGCCCGCGGCGGATATCCAAGACCAAACTCATCGACACGCATTCCCGAAAGTTTCGCTACAATAAAATGCCCGAGCTCGTGTACAACGATAAGTGCAACGATAACAATAATGAAAATAAAGATACTCATCTTATGATTTTCTTATTGAGAAATCTCAATCTGTTTTCTCTCTAAAATAGCTGCGATTGTATCATTCCCGGCATCAACAAGCTTCTGAATCTCATCTTTCAAACGAATTATTTCATCTTTTCCTATGCCTCCCTCTTTCCCCGACGCCTCAAGCATCTTAATTGCGTCGGTACGATGCGAACGTAATGTGACTCTCGCGTGCTCAGTTTTATCGCCAGCAATTTTTAAAAGTTGAGTACGACGTTCATTAGTAAGTTCAGGGAAAGAAACCCGTAGACCTTGCTCGTCGGTTGAAATTCCAACTCCGAGATCAGCATCGGTAATCCCCTTTTCAATTGTTTTTAGTAGATCTTTGTCCCATGGAATGACCCGGAGCGTACGTGCATCTTCTACTGAAACAGAGGCTAGTTCGCGAAGCGCTGTTCGTGTTCCATACGCTTCGGGCTTAATCGCGTCAAGCAGAGTTGGTGTCGCACGACCAGTGCGAACTCCTGCGAGTTCGCGTGTGAGCCATTCTTCGGTTTCCTTAATATTAGATTTTAACTGTGAAAAATCATATGTCATGAAGACATCATATCAAATTCTCTGGAAGTACAAGAGAGAGATGTTCGAGGATCATGCGTATCGGCGCACTACGCTCATGAAGATAGTTGCGCAAAAAAGCTATTTCGAGGAGGAGCGCGATGATAGTCTTGTCGTCTTTATGTTTCCTAAGCGCCCTATATGAGGCCATCTCAATGCCGTTCACTATCGCAATGGTTTCATCGCGAGATTCACGCCGTTCTTCTTCATCTTTCCCACTTGCAAGTTTTTTAATGAGCGCGCTACGTCTCTCTCTTGTTCCTTCAATAAACATACAGGCAACTTCTGAGATTTTCTCCTGCTGCTTTGCGGCATGCACCTCAAGCACCGTCACACGCGAACGGAGCGTTGGCAAAAGCCCGCCAAACGTCGGTAATATAAGAAAAAGGTATACCCCCTTGGGGGGTTCTTCGAAAATCTTTAAAAGCGCATTTTGTGCCTCATGATACATACGACTTACTGCAATAATGAGTACTTTGTACTCGCCAACAAAAGATGCTCCCGTGGCAAGATCAAAAATTCGCCGTGCATCCGCAACTGAAAAAAGCCCGTATCGCAACACAATGACATCGAGATTGTCGTTCGCTCTGGAATCGAGTTCTTGTCTCATCCAAGTTCGTGCTGTCTCAATTCCAGACTCTGCTTCTGCCGCCTCAATGATAAACGCGTGATGTCGCATGAATTGATTATAGATCTGCATTCTTTACTAACCGATAGTTGACAATGTTGGGAATGATATTATACCAGTTTATAGAAATTAAAAGGTTCATAGCTTGTGGGTAAATTATAAAATGGCTTCTCAGTGATAGTAATAGTCACCGCTGCAGAAATGGGGACGTTTAATTTGAAAATTCCAGATGGAGGATCGGTGTTGTGAGGTCAATTTTTATCGATATACGCTCTTCCCTCTTTTATTATTGTTTTGCCAAAATACTCTTTTGATACATACCCAGATGATTAAGTGCAATTCCGGTACCGCGCGCTACGCAATAGTAAGGGTCTGTCGCAAGCTTCGCGACAACGCCGGTGCGGCGATAAACAAGTTCGGGCATCTGCCGTAACTGCGAAGAACCACCGGTGAGGATAATTCCATTGTCGATAATGTCCGCAGCGAGTTCAGGCGGAGTATCCTGCAATACCTTGCGTATCGCCTGCGTCATTTCGCGCAATTCGCGCACCATAGCCGTCACGAGATCGTTTGTCGATATATCAACGGTGCGTGGAAGACCGCTTACAAGGTCACGCCCTTTGACTGGCAAAGTAAGTCCTTCGTTCATCGGCACGGCGGAACCAATCTTTATTTTGACCTCCTCCGCGGTCTTATCGCCAATCGCCAGATTGTGACTTTTCTTCACATAATCAACGACTGCGCGATCGAGACGATCGCCTGCGCATTTCACGCTCGTTGAAGCAACTATGCCGCCGAGTGAGATCACGGCGACATCTATGGTACCGCCACCGATGTCCACGATCATGCGCCCCATAGGCTCATGGATAGGAATACCGGCGCCGATGGCGGCAAGTATAGGTTCCTTCACCACATACGCGTTTTTCGCGCCTGCTTTCAATGCCGCCTCAATAACCGCCCGCTTCTCGGTTGAAGTCACTCCAGCGGGGACCGAAACAAGTACCGTCGGCTTAAAGGGATTGCGCTTAAGCGCTTTCCTTATGAAATATCGGAGCATGGCCTCAGTTACACGATAGTCGGCGATGACGCCGTCCTTCATAGGACGATACGCGATGATATCATCCGGCGTACGACCAATCATCTGCTTGGCTTCTGCGCCGATTGCGAGAATTTTATTACCACCCTGCTTTCCACGCGCTTTTCCCACAGCAACAACGGACGGTTCGTTGATAACGACGCCCTTCCCGGGCATGAAAACAAGAACGTTTGTCGTCCCAAGATCAATGCCTAGTTTGGGGGAAAAGAAAGACATTACTTCTGCATCATAGCGCCGCCACGCGACTCTGGGAAGCGTCTTTTCGTTAGGTGATAGATGTTTTCGAATACGAATGAGGCGGGAATTCCCTTCAATAGAGTAGCTGCGATGGCCACTGAGGTTTAAATTTATCAACTCGATCAGTTCCTGCGTTCTTTCCCCGTATAGAAAGTATATCGAGAGAATGATACGATGCTCACAATGCAAGGAGAAATGAATTTCGTCATCGAGGGCGGGAAGAAGCTCTCTGGACGGGTCGAAACAAGTCGTTCGAAAAATGGCGCCGTGGCACTCCTCGCCGCCTCCCTTTTGAATCACGGCAGAACAACACTTAAGAATGTCCCGAAAATCGAGGAAGTAAATCGACTTGTTGAAGTACTCCGCTCGATCGGTATTTCGGTCGAATGGCATGGTGCAAATCTTGTCATTGAACAACCTAAAAATATTTTCCTCAATACTATCGACCGTGGTGCAGCAGCCAAAACACGTAGCATCCTGATGTTTATCGGTCCGCTCATTCATCTATTCAAAGAGTTTGAGTTGCCGCAGTCGGGGGGTTGTACACTCGGATTGCGTTCAGCCCGTCCACATATTATGGCGCTTGAGAAGTTTGGCGTCACAATAGAAGCGCGCTCGAAAAGCTATCGTGTTACCCACACACAGCTTGTTCCAGCGGAAATCGTCCTTTACGAATCAAGTGATACCGCTACTATCAATGCTCTTCTCGCCGCCGCACGTATCAATGGCACCTCTATTATTAAATACGCTTCGGCAAACTACCAAGTTCAAGAGGTATGCGGGTTCCTGAAGACGCTTGGTGTCTCTCTGGACGGGATCGGCACAACAACGCTTACCGTTCACGGTATCCCTGATTGTGCGAAGGAAATATCCTATAGCGTGGCACAAGATCCGACCGATGCGATGTTTTTCATAGCGGCGGCAGCCGTTACCGGCTCCGCAATAATAATCACGGCTGCACCAATAGAATTCTTAGAGATCGAATTATTACTTTTGGAAAAAATGAAGTTGCAATTCACGTTATCAAATCCACGATTATCTGAGAATGGAATTACAAAACTAAAAGATATCCACGTTGAGCCATCTGCATTGATCGCTTTCCCCGAAAAAATCCATGCACGCCCCTATCCAGGCCTCAACATCGACAATCTTCCCTTTTTTGCGGTAATCGCCACCCAGGCCAAGGGCATAACGCTCATTCATGATTGGACATACGAGAAACGCGCAATTTATTACACGGATCTCGATCGTCTCGGAGCCATAACGAATCTTCATGATCCACACCGCATCTCAATCGAGGGCCCGACAAAGCTCAAAGCGGCAGAGGTCATCTGTCCACCAGCGCTACGACCCGCAACTATTATCCTTGTCGCGATGCTCGCGGCAGAAGGTCGTTCAACACTTCGCAACGTCTATAGCATCAATCGCGGCTATGAAGACATAGTGACGCGTCTTCAACAGCTCGGAGCCTCTATTGAAGCAACATGAAATTTGTCGGTGATATTCTTCCCGAGTTTGAGAAAAGGATGGCAGGAGCACCCAAAGGGAAGAAGCGTCTCACCGAACGCGGTGAACTGATGCGTTTCTTCCTTCGACATTTGAATCATTCTCGAGCACACGATGGACTTCCTTCCATGACGATGGCGCACCTTGGTACTGTTCTAGAAAAAATACCGACGCAAGATCTTTACTACTTAAAAAGTGTGTGCAGTCAGGCAAAAAATTTCAGTAAGAAGTTTTGGTGGGAACTTGATCCTACAAAACACCCATTACGCTGATTTTCTGTTATATTATGGAACATGAAAAAGATTGTGCAAGAAAGTGCAGAAATATTGCGTGATGTTGCAAATCCCGTGCCAGAAAAACTCTTCGGTTCGGTAGAACTCATGCGCATGATCGAAGATATGAAAAAAACGCTTGATCCTGAACTCGAGGGTGTCGCACTTGCCGCTCCACAAATTGATATCCCCTACCGCATATTCATTGTACGAAAAGATCGCACGATTCCTATAAAAAAAAAGACACGCGGTAGCATATCAGATAAGCCTCCCGAAAAACAAAATGACTCACCTGCACCTGAAGTGGAGGTGTATATAAATCCAGAGATCGTAAAGACCTCAAGGAAACGTGCATATTCTGATGAGGGATGCCTCTCTGTCCGCGGCGTATACGGTACGACCAATCGACATGAACGCGTTACTATTCGCGCCCGCCGTATTGACGGCTCGCGATTCGAGCGCGGCGGCGGCGGCCTCATGGCTCAAATATTTGAGCACGAAATCGATCATTTAAATGGAATTCTATTCATTGATCATGCCGAAAACCTCATACATGTCTCGCATGCCATCAGCTCATAATTTCGTTTATTTTGGCACGCCCAAGGTCGCGCACGACACACTGGCGATTCTTATCAAATCCGGCTTCATACCCACTGTTGTGGTAACCTTGCCGGATGCCCAGAAAGGACGGGGTCTTGCATTTAAACCTTCCGAAACAAAAATTCTCGCTCTCGCGCACGGCATCCAAGTACTCACGCCCTCCTCGCTTGACACGAACGTCATCGCTTCTATTAGCGCGTATAAGTGCGCTTATGCCATCGTTGTTGCCTACGGGAAAATATTTCCCGAAGAACTCATAGCCGCCTTCCCATTGGGCGTATTAAATGTCCATTATTCGCTTTTACCAAAATATCGCGGCGCAACCCCACTTGAAGGCGCGCTCCTTGCCGGTGATACAGAAACTGGTGTGACTATCCAGAAAATGGCAAAAGAACTCGATGCGGGAGATATCTTTGCCCAAGAGACGATACGCATCGCTCCCTCTGAAACCGCACGCGAATTGCGGCCACGTCTTATTTCTATGGGTGCCGAATTGCTTGTCAAAACGCTCCCCGCCTTCCTTTCCGGTACCGTCACGCCAATCCCGCAAGATGCGCCGCACTCCTCTTACACTCGAAAACTAAAAAAAGAGTATGGATTACTTTCACTTACTGACCCCGGTGAAACCAATTGGAATAAGTACCGCGCTTACGCCGACAGTATTGGTACCTATTTTCTTCATAAAGGGAAACGCGTAAAGATAGTGTCCGCTTCCTTTAAAAACCAGAGCTTCATTCCCGAACTGGTCATCCCTGAAGGCAGACGTGAGATTGATTACATAACTTTCTGTAAGGTGGATTAGCGATCTGAATTTCTTACAGATTTTACAAATCTGACATATCACACCCCCTCATCAAAATTACGTACTTGTGATATGCAATCAATTCGCAGAATGTCTAACGCCCAAGACGTATCATCCTCTTGATCGCTGAACTTCCGCGCTTTAAGAGCCGTTGCGCACGTCCGCGCGAATGACGTATTTCTGCCTCAAGCTCGCTACGTACCTTATCTGCCGCACTCTCGGGAGATGGCTTCACCGCTTCAGCGTGAAATACTTTGCCGTCAATAATAAGACGAGCAACGAGACGGCACGGCTCCGCCGAACGTCCTTCCGGTGGCGCGTTCTCTATCTCTATCTCGAGCAATGCGCGATCACCCTCCTCTCCAATAAGACGCAGTGGAGCCGCAAGTTTCTCCTCAAGAAGAGCTTCAGTTTCTGAATTGAGTTGATACTTCGTCGCTTTGATAGTGATATTCATTATGTGGGACTTTAGCCGTTAATACTAATCATTTTAGCCCGTGAACGGTGTCCTGTCAGTATCTGCACTTTACTGAATGGTATCCCCTGTTGAGCAGCGATAATTCCCCGTACGCGGTTATTCGCACGATTCCCGGCTGCCGGCTCTCGAACTGAAATGGCGAGCATCTCATCTTTCCTTTCAATTTTCTCGCGTTTCGCACCTGGCGTGACAAATACTTTTATATACATTAAATTTTTGGATAATTCGCGTGCAAATACGCAACAATATCTTTCGATTCATACATTTCGACCCCTCGCTCGCCGTCGACAAGATAGGGTACTTGTCGCTTACCACCTCGTGCGATAAGCTCTGCAGCTATCGCTTCATTTGCGATATTCTTTTCTTCAAATGAAACTCCGAGTTCTTCACCCGCTTGAAACACAGTGCGGCAAAACGGACAGCCAGTTTTCATGTAAAGAGTCAACATGGTTTTCGGTATCATGTTATTTTCTGGAATAACGACCGATGAGTTCGGTCTCTGCGATTATGAACGGTGCAAGCGCGGTGAGTATTTCCTTCTTAGTCGCACCCGGTTGCAGTACCAGTGGCACACTGAGGACGTAAAGTTTAAAAATATAACGGTGCTCTCGCGGCTCGTATTCAGGAGGCGGGCAAGGGCCAACGTAATGCAGGTCGCCTTTTGTCGTAGCCCCCGAGGTACCAACGACACCGCCTTCGGAAATTTCACGTGTTGCCGGAGAGATGTTGAAAAGCGTCCAATGATTGAAGCTTTCAATCCTAAATTCCTTCTTCTTCACCTCTGGTATGTCCGGATCATCCATAATGAGCACGAGTGATTGCGCTTCCTCAGGTACGCCATTGATTGAAAGTGGGGGCGATAATTCTGGGTTGCCGTCGCACGTATACTTCGCGGGAATCGTTCCGCCGTTTTTGAATGCAGGACTCGTGAGCGTTAGTTCTTTGCTCATGTATACATCCTATCATTGCAGGTCATGATTTTTAAGTTAAGATATCAGAATCGTCCATTCGGGCGACGTAATTCCGGGATAGCTCAATGGTAGAGCAGCGCCCTGTTAAGGCGTTGGTTGCAGGTTCGAGTCCTGCTCCCGGAGCAGAGTAGGTCGGACAGATGCAAAAACAGGATTTCGTTCAGCATCTGCCTCACAGTTTCCAGGTTCGAATGAGGGGTTTAGCATCTTGGCAGTAAGTAGGCCATCAATAAGCTTTTTATATACTCCGCTGTTGTAAACAGTGAGTTTTTTGGCCTTTATAGTTAGGTTCGATCCAATTTCAAGCAGGGTCTCTTTTTTCTCCTCTGGTGTGCCACTTTTGAATATTTCCTCTATTCCCAGTGATAGATCAAATGCTCTGCGAGCCTTCTTTATCTTCATTTGGTCTGCCACTCGCCCGACCTTGGCCAATGCCTGTTCAAGCTCCTCAATTTCTGCCCTCAGAATGCCCTTAAGCTCAAGGAACTCGGCATCGTCGGTAATAAGTCCGCGCGTTTTCATCAGCACGAGCTCCCGGTGTTCGCCACGCTTCTTGCCAAGAGCGGTCTCAAGGGATGTCGTCTTCTCAGCATCGCTCTGCAAATCCTTGGTATCCAAGGTCTCAAGGTTCTTAACGCACCAGCTATGGAGTGATTGCGATATTTTCAGGTTCTCCTTGAAATATGTGGCAAGTGTGTTGTCGATATAGAGCTCCTGGACACTGCCTTCGCGACACATGGGGTCTTTGGAGCGCGTGCAGTGATAGTAGATGTAGTGAAGAAAGAGCGGGTTCTTCATCTTGGCTATTGCTATATTGCAGCTCGGGCAGTGCCTTCTCTCCATACCATTTGTAGTCTTCGGGGAAAACTTGAGCTTACAATCGCAGATAATCTGGTGCTTGTGCTCAGCTGTTACCACTCCACCACAACCACCACAAGTGGTTGATCCGGTGTAAGCGAAGAGAGCATTATTTTTTGACGCACGCGTCCTGCCCCTGCTGCCCAGTATTTTTTGGTTATCCCAGTACATCTCCTCACCGATCGCCCTTGGCAAACCTTCTTTCAACTCATGGCGCTCTCCACTCTTGTCGAAGAAGAAGCCGGCGAATACTGGATTCTTCAATATCGCATCCGTGAGGTACGAGAGCACCAGCTTTTTACCACCTTGCTTCTTGTGTAAGGGAGTGCGCAGCCCCATCTCATCGTTAGCTATCCGCAGAAGTGCCCTGCTTGAATATTTTCGAGAGTTAAAGAGCTCCAGCAGCTGCTTAACCATGGCGAACTTCTCAGAGTCCACCAGCCATCCGCGATTACCTTTTTCTACCGACAGGTCGTTTGTAAATCCCATTGGAGCGACACCGTTCGGAAATCCCTTCTTATACCGACCCCGCAAGCCACGTTTTACTGCATCGCTCTTATCATCCGAATCCTTCTTGGCGATCATGCACTCGAGTGCAAGCATCATTTTCTCCGTAGAGGTATTGCCGAACGTGTGCGAGGGAGTCCTGACGTGAATAAGTTTGCCCTCGTCGATGAGATGAATCATTGTCCCCGTATCAACAGGGTTCCTTGATGTGCGATTAGCGTGCCACACCAACAACCCGTTCGATACCCCTTTCTCGACGCGTTTCATTACCTCATTGAACACTGGCCTACCTGGGTGATGGGCGCTTTGCGACTCCTCGAACTCCCCGACGATAGTCAGGTTGTTTCGTGCGATGTACTCATTGAGCTCCCGTCGCTGGTCGGGAATTGACTGAACCTGTTTATCTTCAGCGTCACTGCTCGACTTGCGCAGGTATACGTCGTATTGAATTTGGGGTGCTTGGTTCATATTGGTTTAGTTTTGCTCTTCTCCAAGAATTTCTTGAGTTCAGGTTCTGCTATGCGCAGCAAGGAGGTCTTCCCCTTGCCCAGCTTATAGCCCTTCAGACTGCCATTTTTCAGCCAACGATCGACGGTACGAGGATGCACCCGCAAATACTTGGCGACTTCTTCTCTGGTGAGGAATTTCATAGGTATAGCATATTCTTAATTGTACATAGATGTCAATTAGATGAACCGCCTGTATTGTGGATTCCCGCAACCTTCATTTTTTCGATAAGTCGCTCCAAGAGAGCCTGGTCTTCGCTAGTAAGCATAGAGCCACCCACTCCCTCCATGGCTTCCGAGGCCTTGAGTCTCTTGACGATACTGACCGCTTCCTCGTTACTCATGTTCGTATTGCCATAGGAGCCGAAGGTCGTGCCTACGTTTGAGTGGCCAAGGGTGACGCTGATGGCCTTCTTTTCTTCCTCGGTGATTCGTTTCTTTGCCATAACGCCGATCGCCAGATGGCGGAAGGAGTGAGGATTGAAATACTGCGAGCCCGTTTCCGTGCAGCGCTTCTGGAATACCTTGCGGGCTCCAGAAGCGCTCTTCCAGAAGAGGTTACCGACGAGTACGCTGCCATCGGCAGTCTTAACGCGACCGACCTCGCCCCTTGTGGCTGGAAATATGGGGTCGTCCTGCCGAGCACCTCTTACTTCAAGCCGTTCAAACCACTCCAGGAAATATCGCTCTGGCGCATCCCAGCCGACAGGCAGAAAGGTTCCCAGTATGGGTTTAGTGTTTTTGGTATGTACGCCGTCACCGGGGTTCTGATACACGGTTCGTTCCGCCTTATCGAAGTTCTTTACCCTAAGAGAGATAATGGCGGAGATGCGACAGCCAGTAATGAGAGCAAATGAGAGAAGCGCTCTGTCGCGCAGGTCTATCTCGTTCGTCACTACGATGCCCTCGATAATTTTCTTAGCCTGCTCGAGGGTCGGCTTTGCTCTGGTTGTGCCAGACCGCACGATGAGAGCCTCTTGATTTGAGAGACGTAAAAACTCTGTGTCACCCTTTCGTATCTTGCTCTTGAAGCCTGGTTGATCCGAGAGCCAAAGGAAGAAGCACTTCACTCGACGGAGATAGTTTGACTGGGTAGCAAGACTGAGTCGCCCCGCCTTGGTCTTAGTTGATCTCGTTGCCAGCCAGTTCTTAAAATCCATCGCCTTCTCCTGGCTGAAGCTCGTAAAGTCATCGCCTTCGGCAAAAAGCTGCCACTGCCAGATCGCCTCGGCGAATGAGTGAAGAGATGTATCGGCGAAGCCCTTCGCACCATGTAGGTATGTAAAGAAAGCCCTCTTCAACTGCTCATTTTGGTAGGTGGTTTTTGTCATGGTATGGGTGGTGGCTTGGGTTCCTCAATGTGGACATTTACATCAGGGCTGCCAGTATCAGATAGAGGGTGCCTGCGAGATGTAAATATTTTGCTCATTTCCCCGCCACATTGACCACATTCGCCAGTTTTCCGGTCGCTTAGTATCTTGGTTGAGCCCTTTTTAGCGAGCCTTGGCCCCTTGCAGGCGAAACAGTAAAACTCATTGCGCTTCAGTTTCGTCTTTTTCTTCGCATCTTTCTTTTTAAGGAATTCAATGAGATCGTCGCCGAGTATGAGTATCGGCTTTTTGCCACCAGGAACAGTTGGCAAGCCTTTATCAATCCACCGCAATATCGTCCTGTCCCCAACATCTAGGCGACCCGTCAATTCTTTGAGGGTGTATGCCCTGTGCTTGCTGACTCCTTTGCGGTTGATCTTGGTCATGGCCTTCAATCTCCCCACCCTCCGCCAGTTCCATCGTCAGGAAATGCTGTCGATGCTGTCGTGCTGCCGAACCCAAGCGTTTCTTGGCCTTCCTTGTCGACAGCATCAGAAACAGCATCGCTAGTGGTGCTGTCATCAAGTTCTAGGGTATTTTCTGGATCGCCTATGCCATCGACGGTATCTACGACATTCCCCGTAAGCTTGGTGAGAATGACTACCCTCTCCTTCCCTTCAGTGGAGCGATCGACCTTGATACCGCGCGCAAGGAGATTACTGGCAATAGGTGCTATGCGACGCCACATCCAGCTGGCAGCATTCGGCCACGTTTTAGCCTTCTTATCTAGATGCTGTTTTTCGGCTATCGTCTCAAGCTCGTTATAGAGATCCGTAGGAGTACCGTGCCACTCATCTCGGTCTTCCATAAGCACTTCTATCGCCTGAGCTACTGGGCTTGCATCAACCGCTTCTTGGTGCTGGAGACCTATATTCGATTGGTAAGCGCGAATGAAATCTTCCGCGCTGTGGCCGAGAGCTTCCGAGATGGCGCAGCCCCAGCGAACAAAGTCGGACATGCGGAACTGGCTCTCGGTGGGAACGCTATCGACTCGCTGCAATGCTCCAACGAGCATGTCGAACATTGCTCCCAAGATGAGAGGCTTAGCCTGCTTGAACCGCTCGTTGAAGCTCGCGAGATTTTCAACCTTTTCAACCTTCTGGAGCCCGAATATGACGCAGCGCTCCATGAGGTCAGGCTTCTCAACCACCAGGTTAATGCCGTTTAGGCTCCCGATATTTTGAAACGAATACACTACATCATCGTCGTCCGAGTAAAGTTCACGCTTGGAGAAGCCTTCTCCAGTGCAGGCACGACAGAGCGCATCGGAAAGCCATTCGTAGAGGCTGCTGAGATTATCAATCGGAAGGAACCAGTGATGAGAGCCGACTTGAATGAACTCACGTAAGTTATCAGGCGGTGAAGACTGCTTGAGCTGTGACGGGTCTAGGAGCTGCTTAAATACTGCCCCGCACGTGCTCTTCGCTGACCCCTGTGGCCCATGAAAAATCGGGAATGGGTGTGGAATGCTGGGTATCAATCCCGAAACGCACCAGACCATAATGAGCAGTTGCTCGGACTCGTTCTTGATATTAATGAACTCAAGCACCTGGGCGAGCGAGCCTCCGCGTTCGGGCATCACCTGCGCTTCCTGATGCGGATAGCGACGGAAAAGGATGGGAGGATTATCGACGACTTCCCAACCCTCCTTTGAGATCTTTACTGCCGACTTGCCAAGGTCGTACCAAATCGCTCCTTCACTACGGGCTACGCGGACGCATAGTGGGTATTCCTCGCCATTGAATACTGCAAGACCTCCTAGCGTCCCCAGGACAGTGCGCGTATCTTCGCCACGAAGTGGCTTACCGTATTCTTCCCAGCTGAGCTTCGCAAGCCAATGGCTAAACTGCTTTGACTTCAATCTTAATGTTTCAGCTCCGTTATTATTTAGCGCGATATAGCCGTCCCCTGACTGGTCATGGAACAGAAGACCCCCGGTTGATAGCACCAGCTTTACGAGTTTTGCTGGGTAGCTTTTGTCTTCGGGCTTCTCCTCCTTGCCCTTCTTCTCTGCCATCGCGATAGAGTCAAAGACACTGCGCAGTTCTTTTTCTGGTAGCGGCGGCTTGTTTTGCTTGTTCCATGCGATGGCGCTAGCCCATGCCACGCTCTCCCAGTCGACTTCTGGGAGACTTTGCAGGAGCTTGCCGATATAGCTTGCAGCGCTGCTGTTGCGACCCCCTTCAGCCACTCCTTTCGTTATTGAGCTCCAGTCTTTTTGCGCTCCACCTCTCGATTCAATCTCCTGTTTCAGCCAAGATGGTATTTCCGCGAAGTCCGCGTCTTCAGGGGCGACAGCCCACTCATAGCGCTTACCTGATTTATGGAGAGAGGGAGGAGCAATAACGTACCCTCCTTCAGCCTTGAAATCCATCTTATGGCGGAAACCGTTTGAACTCTGGAGGAGAACGCCTGCGGGAAGCTTAAAGTAATGATGGGAGCCCCCGCCGCCAGTATTCACGCTCGGGGTGGGCGGTAGCTCAAGACCGCTAGTGTCAGCTCCCACATCTATATCCAGAACGGCTATCCCCGAGATTTTCCCCGTGACGATGCCGATGCCTACTGGTTTAAGCGCCTTGCACCACTCGGCAACTTCTTCCTTGGCTGCATGCTTGGTTTGATATTCCTTCCAGGTTGGGATGAGGGGCTTCTTGTCGCGACCAATGGGAATAACAGAGAAGTCTTTCTCCAAATACGCGAGCATTGATGACTGTATGGGGTTGTTCATGTTGCGGTCGGGTTCCCGGGTCGGGTTCCCGGGTCGAGCCCCGGTGCCGACCGCAAAGTCTTTTCACCGGAACTCGACTCGAAAACAAAGTTAGCTAGTAGTGGTGATGGCGCATCTATCCTCCGCCTGATTAAAGGCGGTCATTGCAAGGCGAGTGATTTTGAGTAACGAGAGACCGAAGCTTTCTAGCTCCTCGTCACTCAGGTTGACGTGGTAGTCTTTCAGGATTATTTTCCTGAGCTCTGCCAAGTTTGCCTCGGTGAGATTGCCATCTTTGTTCCTCGCATCTTGCATAGAGGAAATTTGCCACGTATGCGAATCACAAAAAATGTGACGCGTTTGTGATGAATGTGAAAATACCCTTGAAATACAAGGGTATTTAGGGAGCGCACTTTGCCTATCTTGTGCGCAAGTCGCTATTTTGTGACTATCTCGCTACTTGCCTCCAATCTCCATGACCTTGGGGTTCAGGTGGTATCCCCGACCGCGCTCATGTCTAATGAGAGATTGGATTGAGGTCCTGCCCTTGATCCCAAGCACCTGCTTCACCGCCTTATTAACTTCCACGATTCGGTTTGCGACATAGCCCTCGGCCAGATCGTCTCCCTCGTCGAAAGGTTCAGTCATAAGTTGCTCGGGCGTCGAGCAGTGGTTACGATTTGACCTATATTTGAAGTAGAGAAAATACACCAGGCGACGATCTGTATCAGTGAGAGTGGCGTTCATCTTAACGCCTCTACGGTAAATATCATTCCCACGAATCTCGACGTTGATTGCTTTGAGAGGTATTGGTTCATCAGAATATTTGCCACTTGCGCTGATCTTCCTTGTGGCGAAGGCGGTACGCTCGAAGGCATCCCTGTCGAGGACGGGACTACGCGAACGCACATTTTTGACGAGCGCATCTTTATTGATTGACCAGATTTTCAGCTCGTTTGGGTTAACCGCGCGACGGCTCCCCGCACAGGAGATAGTAAGTTCGCCTTTCGTATCGGGAAATACAACTACAAGATGGTTCTCGTCGCAGAGGTCACAGAAGATGCCGTCGACCTTGCGCTCATACTTGAGGAGCTGCAATTCAAGCAACGTATTGAAATCATCAGGATGATCTCGCAGGTCGAAGTAATCGAGAGTGGGGTTCTCCTGCCCGAGGCGCTCAAGAAACCAATCCATCACATTAGGATATGAAGCCCTTGGCCTTGAGGAATTCACGTATCTTCTGATCCTCGGGCGTGTTCTTCAAGTTCACGCCACGCTTGGTGAGTGTAGCTGTGATCTGACGGTTTCTGCCCTTGGTCGCATCCGGCTTTTTGAAGACGAATTTGATGTCGAACTTCCTCGGTCGCCAATCGTTCTCGTTAATATGAGCGAGCTGCACAAGAAGTTCCATCTGCTCAGTACCCTCATACAGATTCTTGCCACCCACGTCGAGCCGGAGTGTCTTGTTGAAGTCGCCGGAGCGCATATATTCCACGGCCTTGAGGTAGCAGCGCTCGATGGTGCTATCTGGATCGGGAGTGAGCTCAAGCTGCCTGATGCTGGCTTTGTTCTCGACGTTGTATTCGCGATGGGTAGTATCGACGTATCCGCAACCAAGGAAGGTGCGGCAAAACAGCTCTGCGAGCAGCTGGACGTTCTCGGCAGGCTTGTTGGTACGTATGCCAAGCGTCTTTTCCCCGGGACTGTATACGAGAATGATACTGAAGAGGGAGCGAGCTCCGGCCGTGCGTCGTACCTCATTAGCCGCACCCTCGAATACAAGCTGGTTGTCAGGAAGATTTTCGAGGTATACGCGCACGAGAATGTAGTCTTCCTCGAGGAAGTGCGCCGTCTTGAACTTCCTGCCACGCAGCATGTTCTCAAATATGGTCGCTACGCCCGCGCCGAAGGTGGCGAGCTTGCTCTCGTCCGCAATACGCTCTTTCGGGACGATGTACTCTTCCTTGATTAAAAGTTCGCGCAGCCCAGCGAGGTTCTCGGTATCCGCTCGCTCAAAGTATCGGTCGAAGACGTTCCTATGGTGGATGTACCACCAGAGAGCTCGTTCGTCGTAGTTTTCACAGGTGGCAAGATCGGTGAGACTGTATGCAACATCGTCTTCAAGAGCTTGACGCTCGAGTTCGGTAGTATGTCGCTCAGAGGATAACTCATTGATATAGAGCATCTCTGCGAAGATCCGGTCCGCCCTCTTCGTGTCGGTCAGGTTCTTGATGGCATCGATAAAGCGGTTGACCACGTCCTCGCTTACACGCTTCTTCTTGCTGCTCGGAGTGTCCCCGATGGAGTCGAAAGGGATGGGCGGATCCTGCGAGCGCAGAAAATCGGCCAGCATCTTTTCGTTGATATGCCGTGCAAAATCCTTTGGGTCTGTGATGGATGAGGCCATAATGCACTCCGATTCCGGAGCTTATAGAAAACCAATCCAAACCGTATATCACGTCGTACCCCTAAATAACCAGAACGCTACTCAGTTCGCCAAGCACGTGTCGCTTATCATACATAATTGTCATTAGAAAGCTAGTTAGCGAAACGTACTCCTGATTCTCAGACTCTACTAAAACGCGAGGTAGTATTCGCCGTCCTTGAGCTTGTGGAAACGGATGGAGGAACTGCCGTAAGCATCGAGCGTGTCTTGCGTTACAGGCGTAAGTGGAACAAGCGCTCCGCTGCGCTGCAACTTGCCCTTCATCCACTGCCCAAAAATTTGCAGTCCTCCTCTTGAGCGAATGTTCTTGTGATAATCACCGCTCGTCTTCATTGGTATGACGTACCCATCATCGGTGTAGGCAGTGAAGTTTCCCTGCGGGTAGAGTGGCTGCGAGTTGATTTCCCTCGGCGCTATAAGCTCGACCTCATACCACGGCCGAGGCGTAACCTTGCCCGAGGAACGGCTCCAACGCCCTTTCCCGAAGTACACGTTTAAGTTTGATTTTTCCTTATCAACCACTCTGTCGAGCGGGTACTCGAAATGCTCATATTTCTCTGGAACGATTGTGGCCGTGTCGTAGCGCGCGAGCTGGTCGAGGCTGGTCAGCTTCAGTCGCCTCTTATAGTCCGCTGTGCCAAGCGTTACGATGTCGGCCTTTGAAATCGGGACGGCATTATCTGGTGAGAAAAGATACTCGAGGAAGTCCTTGGCTTGCTGTTTCGATTTGTCGTCGAGGAGAGCCGTACATTCGATATTCCCCGCAAGCCCGCTGCGTGAAAAGTTAGAAGAGCCGAGATAGACACGCTGGTCGGCTTCGTTCTTGAAGAGATAGACCTTGCCGTGATACCGCTCGCTGTAGGTAACGTAGACACCACTCTGCTCATTTATTTTCTCGAGGTGTTCGGCGAGCTGCTTCAACGCTTCGAGCTTGGTCTTGGTGAGACCCTCATAAAAAGCCATTCCCAAAATCAAGCGTGCCTGTCCTCCATTTTTGGCTATCCTCTCAAAGTGCGCTTTGTACCTGTTTATGATGTCGAGCGATACGTAGCCCGAAGCGATAGAAACATCCCTGCTCTCCTCGAACTCGCGGTCAACCACCGCCATAAAGTCGCCTCCGAAGCTCTCGACGTTTGTGTAAATCATACAGAGCCGTTGAGGAACTGGCGTATCTTTTTAGCAAAGGGGCGTATGCCTGCGGGTGGTACTGCGTTCCCAATCTGCCTACGGACTTCGGTAATGGAACCTTCAAAAACGAAGTCATCGGGGAACCCGAATAGGCGTGCCCGTTCGCGGTTGGTGAGAGGGCGCGGTTCTTTGTAGTGATAGCCCCATGTTCCTCCCCCGCCACCAGCAATAATCGTGGTGGACGGTTTGTCGGGATGAAGTCTCCGATAGACGTGGCTTATCATTCCGTTGACGTAATGGGGGGACGAAGGCGGAATGTCGGTAAAGTTTCCACCTGGCGTTATCAGTTTCAGCTTCTCGATAGTGAGCGGATGGATATTCAAGCGCTCGTTGTTGTAAGGAACACGCTCTACGCCCTTGAGGGCTTCGCGAGCGCCTATGTGCTTCCCTTTATGGGTGGGCTTTGGGATTTCTAGCTCGCGCTTCAAATCCTCTCTTACTCCGATAATCAAAATGCGCTCGCGCATCTGTGGTGCTCCATAATCTGCAAAGTTGATTGGGTAGACATTGACGCGGTAGCCCTGCTTGGCGAAGTCAGCTGTTATCTGCTGGATTGCCTTGCCTTTGTTTGCCGTAAGCAAGCCCTTTACATTCTCTGCCACGAACAACGACGGTCTCTTCAAAGAAACAAGCTCGACAAAATGGCGATAGAGGTTGCCACGCTCTGTTTGGAGACCCTTCCTTTTCCAAATCATTGAGAAGTCCTGACACGGAAAGCCACCGATGATAACGTCACAATCAGGCACTGCGCTGAAATCAACTTGTGCAATGTCGGCACACACGATATGGTCGCCGAAGTTTCGTCGGAAGGTGTTGCACGCCCATTCGTTATTGTCGTTCGCCCAGACAACCTCGAACCCTTCTTGATGGAAAGCCAAATCCATTCCCCCGCACCCAGAAAAAAGTGACACGACTTTCGGCTCTGTTAGCTTTTTCGTTGCCACCCGCTTCTTGGGTTGAGTACGCTGGAGTGTGGTGTTCATAGTAATGATGACTATACGTCCCTCTTGAAGCCAATGTAGCACGCACAGGGGTGGGACGCATAGTCCGTCGCCTTATAGGCATCACTCTCCTACCGTTAGGGTGTGGCTAAAAACACCGATATTTTGCAGAGATTTGGACGGAGAGTGAGACAGTTGCGTGCGCAAAGGGGTATCTCGTCCCAGATAGGCCTTGGACTCAAGACGGGGCTAGACCGTACGTATATCGGTGGCATTGAACGAGGTAAGCGGAATGTGGCGCTCAAGAATATCGAGAAGATTGCGAAGGCGCTCGGGGTTAGTATTGAAGACTTATTCAGATTTTGAATTTCGGCTCGATGGCGAGATAAAGAGTAAGGTGGTGTTGCATGCCAATATCGCCTAAAGAAGTGGTTCTAATTGTGTATGCAGACAGACCAAAACCGCATCTGCAAAATCATCGAGGATGCGCTACCAGGGCAAGACATACCATAGGAAGCCGCGCGGTTTTTGGCACAACATCTAAACGAATCCGTCAGCTCCACCGCTGGGAGCTCTGGTGGTACGAACAAAACGCGAAGCCGAAGGAATAATCCTGCGGTGCGAACGCAGATTTATATCAACGCTAGAAGTTCCTCTTGTATCTGTTCACTTGTATACTTCTGAGTAACCATGGCATCTGAGACCCTCCTTCCAGCAGAAAAAAGAGACTGGAGTGTATTTTTCAGTAGCGTATTTTTCGTGCTTGGTTTCTCCCTCGTCTTTTCAATGGTAGGCGTATTGCTACAAACTGTGCTTGCCCACTCTTCTCTGGTGGTAAAGATGTGGCTTGGCTATGCGGGCGGAATCATTATCATCGCCTTCGGACTGTTCCTGCTCGGCCTTTTTACTCCGGCATTCCTCATGCGTGATCATAAATTTGCAGTACGAGGCAATTTCAAATCGAAGTATACTACGTCATTTCTCTTCGGCGCGGCGTTTGCAGTCGGATGGACGCCATGCGTGAGCGCGGCTTTGGGTGCAATACTGGCGCTGGCAGCAATAAATCCAGGAAGCGCCTTTGTTCTTTTATTCGCCTACACGCTCGGCCTCGGCATTCCATTCCTTATTGTCGGGGCGTTCACGAATCAGGCGCAAGAATTCATAAATCGCGCTGGTATATGGCTTAAATATCTCGAATATCTCTTCGGTGTAATTCTTATTATTATTGGCATTTTTATTTTCACCGGCGAACTGAGCAAGGTGGCGAACGTGCAATTTTTAGCGAACATCCTTATTGCGTTACATTTGGGAACTAGCGCGGGAGGAAATATCGCATCTTTGAATATTGTGAACATCGCGGTCGCCCTTTTTGCGGGTCTCGCGTCCTTCCTCAGCCCTTGCGTGTTACCCATCATTCCAGGTTTTTTGTCATACTTAGCGGAATCGAGCATTAAAAAGAAAACACATGAATATACCAAATAGAAATATTTTGCTGGCAATCGCGGTCGTTCTCATCGTAGGTGCGATTTGGTACATCGAGGCATCGAAGCCGCCCATCGTCGTTGGCACATCTGTAGCGATATCCGCCACATCAACAACGGCAACTCTGGCGGCCACCATAGTGGCGGACCAGAAAGCGGGCTATGCTCCGGCTGTAGAACTCATTCCTGGGGGCGATCCGAGTGCGACGGGCACAACACCGTTTGGTGCGCCCGCATCAAGCGGATTCATTAACACCACGCCGTTCAAGCTCAAAGACCTCATCGGCAAGAAAGTAATTTTGATCGATTTCTGGACATACTCCTGTATCAATTGCCTCAGAGCCCAACCATATCTCAACGCGTGGTATCAAAAGTATAAAGGCCAGGGACTGGTTATCATCGGCATTGAATCTCCAGAATTTGATTTTGAAAAGAATTACAACAACGTAGTTCAGGCGATTGCAAATCAATACCACATTCAGTATCCAGTGGTGGAGGATAATAATCTTGCTACCTGGAATGCCTATCAAAACCAATATTGGCCTGCGGACTATCTCATAGACATCGCAGGCTATGTGACGGACACCCATTTTGGTGAAGGCGACTATGCGGCTACGGAGAGTAAGATTCAGGCGGCCCTCACACAACGTGATCAGGTGCTTAATCTTCCCGATACGGTACCGACTGGCACTGTGAATCCCTCGAACGCTATCACCGTTAGTGCCAATGGGGTTCAGAGTCCTGAGACATACTTCGGTGCTGCGAGAAATGAGTTTCTCGGTAACGGAACGCAAAGTGCGGTCGGTGTACAGCAACTTATAGCACCTTCGACGACCCAGTTGAATACGCTCTATCTCGACGGCACATGGAACTTCCAAGATCAATACGCCTCAAACCAAGCAGCAGGGGCAAAAATCATATACGAGTACAACTCGAAGAACGTGTATATGGTTGCCACCGCTTCGAAGCCCGTTAAGCTTACGATTCTAATTGATGGCAAGCCGATAAGCGCCACGATGCGCGGGGCGGACGTAGCCACAGACGGAACCGTCACTGTGCAGGAAAACCGGCTCTACAACTTAGTAGAAGGTTCTGATTACGGAGAACGCACGCTTGAGATCATCGTAAACAGTCCGGGGCTTGATGCATACACATTTACGTTTGGCTAATATAGCCATATTTTACTCGAGTGTGGCAGGAGTGTTGGAGGTATAAAAGACAATGATACTCTGTTTCAAAATCCCTAAATCTCTTCCCGTCTTAATAAAAGAGCATTTAAGGCTACTATGACCGTGCTCACCGACATGAACACCGCAGCAAGAGCTGGTTGAAGCACGATGCCTTTATACGCTAGGATTCCCGCCGCAAGGGGAATGGCAACCACGTTATAGCCCGTCGCCCAGAATAGATTTTGAACCATCTTGCGATAGGTGAGGCGGGAGAGATTAAAGATTTTTGCAATATCACGCGGGTCACTTTTCACGAGAATGATTCCTGCCGATTCTATGGCGACGTTGGTGCCCGCGCCAATAGCGATACCAATGTCGGCCTGTGCGAGAGCTGGAGCATCATTGACGCCATCGCCTACCATCGCAACTTTTCTACCCCTTGCCTGAAGCACTCGTACCTTCTCCGCTTTCTCTTCCGGTAGAACTCGGGCGAAGTATTCTGTAATGCCGAGCTGGCTAGCAATTTCTTTCGCCACTTCTTCGGAGTCACCCGTGACCATAGCGACCGTGATACCCATCTTCGTAAGCGTGGCTACAGCCTCTTTGGCTTCGGGCCGGGGTGTATCAGCAACTGACATATCTCCAATATTCCTGCCGTCAACCTCGACATGGATATTAGCCCCGCCTCTTTGTCCAACAAACACTTTCTTTCCATCCACAAAGGCTTCAGCTCCGATGCCGGGGATACGCTTGAAATCACTCGCCAATGCGATCTTGAGACCGCGCTTTCTTGCCTCCACGAGGATTGCCTTTCCAATGGGGTGCTCTGAATGCTCTTCTACCGAAGCAGCCAGTTCTAGCGCTTCATCCGAACTCGACTTGACCACCGAGAACTTTCCTTCAGTGAGCGTTCCCGTCTTGTCAAAGAGGACCATATCGATATTTCGAGCACTTTCAAGCGCTACTCTTCGCCTAATCAAGAGGCCGTTCTTGGCCGCCATCGTGGTTGAGATAGAAGCAACCAATGGTACCGCGAGCCCGAGCGCATGTGGACAGGTGATAACGAGGACAGCCACCAGGCGCTCCGTAGCGATCCCGATGCCCGCTTGCGCAAGGAGCCATGCGATGAAAGTCGCGCCGCCCGCGCCGATTGCGATGAGCGTGAGATAGAGCGCAGCGCGATCGGAAAGAATCTGGAGTCGTGATTTGGATGCTTCGGCATCAGCGACAAGTCGCATAACACCCGC
>JAKBGA010000028.1:0-5856 GCA_021833245.1 bacterium
CTAGTTGGGCGACTACAGGGAGTCGAACCCTGATCGAGAGCTCCACAAGCTCCAGTGTTAACCGTTACACCATAGTCGCCATGCAGGAACGTAATTTTTATAGCACACATATCTAATATGTGCCTATGCCTTCAATAGCGGGGTGTTTCTTCCTTAACGCCAGCAAGGTGGTTTGCGAGACGCGCAAGCGCAAAAAGAAGAGAGGAGAGGCGGTTCATATATGCCTTCATTTCGTCTGAGGTTTGACATACTTGCGCATCAGTCAAGGCGATAATCCGCCGTTCAGCGCGACGCGCAAGAGTCCGCGCTATGTCGAGGAGCGCGGAGAGTTCCGTTCCGCCTGCGATGGAAAACCCCTTGAGGGGCGGAATTTCTTTTTCTATGTTGTTCACCACTTCTTCGACACGCTTCACTGCATTTCCCTCAACTCTCTTATTAGCACCCGCTATTTCCGCTTGAATAACAAAAAGCGTCTCCTGCACGTCACGCAAAATAGTCGTGATACGCGACTTCCCCTCACTTCGCATCTTCACGAACCCCAAATATGCATTCAGCTCATCAAGTGCACCGAGCGCTTCTGGCAATTCGGATGATTTCGAAATCCGCTGCTGATCACAACCGAACAATGTTGTCGTCCCAACGTCCCCCTTACCCGTATAAAGCATGTATCTAGTATACACCCCTCTTCAACAAAATATTGACATCATAAATATAAAATGCTATCATTTATTTAGACAAAAAGAGGATCATTCGAGATGAGACAGAAACATGATGAATGGTGGAAAAGGAAACTCATTGGAAGAATCACATGGAATCAGGTGATTCTTGCGGTAATACTTATATGGGTTGTACTCATCTACGCTAACACAAATTGGAATTGGGTTTTTGGATTACGTTAAATTCAAACCCAGTAAAAAACCCGAGGCTGCCGCCCCGGGTTTTTATTTACCTCTAACTACCTTTCTATCCATTGCTGTGGTCCAATTCTTCGCGCTCTTCGACGAGAACGTGTGGCTTTGCGGGCGATTTTGCACATATTAATCACGCCCTGATCCCTAATCAACATAACTCCTTTTTTCTCTCTTGAGAAAGGTCTCGTACGAACACCAAAGGACACATTGCAACGTATCACCATATGCATGCCCTCTCTATTTTTATAAGCAACTGACTATTAATTATACCATAACAATGGATCACCAGGTAATTAAAATTACTATTGTAAACAACGAATAGAGCCGTGTGTCAGGCATTTAACCCGTTTCTCCACCTTTCCTCTTCCTTTCTTGCGTGCCCCTGCCCTTGTTGCCCGCTTATTCCCATCTTGCTTCCCATTCGTTTTGTGCGTTCTTCCTGTTCTTGAGCCATATACTTCCTGAGACCCTTATGAACATCTTCCTTCATATTAGGATCTATCTGAAGACCATCAAGGAATCGATTAACGTCACCTTCTCCCAAGTTTGGATTCGATTTAATAAAATTAATAGCCTCATCTATTAAATGTTTCTCGTTCACGAACGGATTTTTTGATGATTCCTTTTTTCTTGGTGCTTCGAGATTCATTATAAATTTTATTACAATTTGTAACTAATAATACTTTATCACGTAAGACATCAAAACGCCTTAATCACGACCACTTGGGGCCTAATGGTCGCTTTGTTAGGCCGCTGACTGCTGTGCCCAGGAGAGGACTCGAACCTCCAATCCCTTTCGGGAGCTACCACCTCAAGGTAGTGCGTCTACCAATTTCGCCACCTGGGCAGTGAAAAATACTATACTATACGGAAACTTCCTCGCTTTTCGTTTCTATGGGTACAACTCCTTCATCACTCTTGAGGTGCATCATGCGCGCGTTACGCAATTGACGACGTACTGCTTTAGCCGCTTTTTCGCGAATAAAGTAGAGCTTTGCACGACGCACACGAGAGCGCTTTACGATTTCAATCGAATCGATCACCGGTGAATAGAGCGGAAATGTCTTTTCCACACCAACACCTGAGAGCGTTGCACGTACGGTGAACATTCCGCCAGCCTCGATACCGTGCTTCGTTGATAGAACAAGACCTTCAAATACCTGTTTTCTGGCGTTCTTGATGGTTTTTTCTTTTTTGTCAGTACCACGACCTTTTTTGAGTTCAACAATATTTTGTACAACGCGTACGGTATCACCAGCGCGAATCCCAAGTTTCGCGCGACCCTCTGCATTAACCGGAGTTATTACCTTCCGCATAGTAATACGCACACTAGCACGCGTCGGAGTGAAGGGCAAACTCCACGTCTATGGCGTGGAAATGGGAAAATGCGGGAGCGAGGTCATTTGGTATAGGCGCGATAACACTTGTGCGCTCGCCTGATGGTAATGGGAGATCAAGCATATAAGCATGGAGGCCAAGTCGAGAGATGCCGAGGGCAATGGGGTGGTTCGGCGCATAAAGCGAGTCTCCAACAATAGGATGATGAATCGCCTTGAGATGAACCCGAATCTGGTGTGTTCTGCCAGTTTCTGGATGCACCTTAAGGAGCGCATAACCCTTCGTTTCTCCGATTACTTCATAACGCGTGAGTGATTCCCGCAACCGCCCCTTCGCTTTAGGTTGGGCGCTACGAAGACGAAAATCTTTACGTGAACGTCCAATGTCAAAATCAATGATGCCTTCCTTCTCCTTCGGGATACCGTAGACAAATGCGATATATGTTTTTTTTACTTCCCGATCGTGAAATGCTCTGCGCAGAAATTCATATGCCGGCATGTTTTTCGCGAAGACAAGTACGCCAGAGGTGTCGCGATCAAGTCGATGCGTGTACCCAACTCCAGTTGGATACTTCTTTTTAAACCAGTCTTCCGCCGTTGATGCATTTGATCTCCCGTCAGCATGCGTTAAAAGACCCGCTGGCTTCGCGATGGCAACTACATCGGCATCCTCATAAAGGATCGGGAGATCCATTGGGTTACCCTACCATTTTCTCACACTCCGCGCCGCCGTTCACGCGAAGAGAATTCAGCGAGAATTGAATCGAATTCCTTTTTTGTAAAATCTGGCCAAAGAGAATCTGAAAAGAAAAGTTCACTATAAATCGACTGCCAGGGAAGAAAATTTGAGAGACGTTTTTCACCGCCTGTACGAATAATGATATCAGGATCAGGAATGTCTGTGGTCCAGAGCGCGGTACGCATATCTTCTTCTTGTACCTCTGTCTTCCCTTCTGAGATGAGCCGATTCAATGCTGCAAGTATTTCTGCGCGACCACCATAAGAAATGGCGATAACGAGCGTCTTCACAGAACCAGTATGTGAGCTTTTTTTCTCAAGTTTACTTGCGGATATGCGTAGTTTTTCTGGTAGACGTGAAAGATCACCGATGAAACGCACACGGATATCCTTTTTTGAAAACTTCTCGAGTTCACGTATGAATACAACATCAAAAAGCTTCATGAGATATTTGACTTCTTCGTTGGAACGATTCCAATTCTCAGTAGAAAATGCGTATAAGACTACGGTCCCAACTCCTTTGGAGAAAGCATGACGGGTGATCTCTTTTGCTTTTCCCAGACCGGCAGTATGACCTTTTAAACCTTGCAGCCCACGCGCTTTTGCCCATCGTCGATTACCATCCATAATAATGCCAACGCATGCGGCCGGAGACCCGCCAACCATCTTACGAGGACTACCCATATTTATACAAAACCATGTGCTACCCTACTTGGTTTCAAGTGGGCGCTAGAGGACTCGAACCTCTGACCTACCCGGTGTAAACGGGTTGCTCTACCAACTGAGCTAAGCGCCCATTGCATCACTTTAGCGTAAAATTAATTTTACTATGTGGGCATGGGGAGACTCGAACTCCCAAGTCTTGCGACATACGCTTCTGAGACGTACGCGTATACCAATTCCGCCACATGCCCTTATCATCTGCGTAAACTCGCAGGATTTTTGGCGAAATTCAGCATAGCATATCGCGATGGTAAATTCTCTTATTTCAACGTAACTATCCGTTAAATTTTAGATAGTGTATACTGCCTAAACTTAGGCTCTATATAATATAATATGAACGAGATTGTTATTTTTGTTGCATCTTATGTGTATCTGGTATCTATCGTAACTTTTATCGGCTACTTCTTCTATACAAAAGACGCGGGACGCCGACGATTCCTTCTCCTGTCCATTTTTACACTTCCCCTCAGTTATCTTACTGGTTTGCTTGCATCTTCCCTATACTACGACCCTAGACCTTTTGTCGTCCTTCACATTACTCCCCTTATCAAGCATGCCGCGGATAACGGCTTTCCTTCCGATCACGCGCTTCTTATGGGGACGCTCGCAGCTATTATTATGGTATTTAACAAACGACTCGGAATATTTTTATGGGTTCTAGCAATTCTCGTCGGTGTCGCACGTGTTCTTGCATCGGTTCATCATGCCATCGACATACTCGCTTCCTTCGGTATCGCTCTTTGCGCTACCGCTATAGTGTATGGCGTGCTCAAACACTATGTTTTCAACCAAAAATCTTCCAGATCTGTTCAGGAGCTGGAAAACACTACTTCTAACTAAATTAGCGAGGGCAGATGGATCTCTTTTTGTAATAAAAGTGCCACGTCATACTTAGCCGTAAAAGGTGACAAAATTTCGTAATTCCTGGTAATGGTAAGATAAGTTGGTATTGGCCGTCAATATACAATGACGATCAATTTATTAATCGTTAATTACTATAATCAATATGATGAAAAAAATCGCATTGACATTTGGTGCACTTGGGTTGCTTTCTGTTGCGGGTGTGGCATTTGCACAGACAACCTCTACTACTGGCACGGGAACCGTGCAATCGACGACGGTAACATCCTCGCCCAAAACTCATCCAATGATCTTGGAGGTCGGTTCTGCCGGTAGGGTTCTCATGCGAGGTACTATCGCTTCCGTTTCGAGCGGTGTCCTCACTATAAATAGTTGGGGTGGTACCTGGACGGTAAATGTTGGCTCAGGAACACGGGTGCTTCCGCTGTCCGCAAACAATGATCTCACTCAATTCAAAAATGGCGATTTCGTAGGTGTTGAAGGAACGGTTTCTCAGACCGCAAGCTTCACGGTTGACGCAACCCTTGTTCGTGACTGGACATATCGCACGGCAGTGACTCAAGAACAAAAACAAAACATACAATCTGCACGGGGTATTCGAAACAGTTCTCCGAGGGATTACATCGGCACGGCTAGCAACCTAAATGGGACGTCATTTACCCTGACCACTGCTAACGGTACGTCTTACACGGTGAACGTTGCCTCTGGTACTGAAGTGGTGAATCGCAATTGGCTCACACTTTCACTCTCGAGCATCAATAGCGGAGATAATGTTCGCGTTTACGGTGTGAATGCGAGCGGAACAGTTGCTGCACAGATTGTTAGAGATGTGACAATTCCAACACCAACAACACATTAGAGTTAATTATTTCCGTTTTGTTTAGCGCAAAAACCCGCACTCATGCGGGTTTTTCTGTACTAAGTCAACGACGCGTTGATACTCTTGTCGGTTCAGACGCTGTGCCTTCTTGGCGAACTTCTCTCCAACGAACCTCTTGATGGCAGCGAGCCTACGAAAACTATATAGAACAGTTCGGTACCGATGATTCCTCGGCGAACGCTTGAAACAGATACGAACGAAAAAAGGAATGTCGCGAGATGATATCGCGCGGGCGTTGGGGGTTAGCCCTGATAAACTCATAAAATAACAGCATAAATATTGTTTTAGGCACACACATTTGGCGGGACTGATTAACTCATAAATGCGAGCGCTTCGTTCGGCGTCTTGCCGTTCAGTCCGCAGTGCTCAAGATCATTGTACTCTTCATTCCATACAACCATCTTTC
>JAKBGA010000029.1:0-5778 GCA_021833245.1 bacterium
GGGAATAATTGGAATGGTAATACTTTTCGCGGTATGGGGGATATTAAATATATTGTTATCCACGCTCGGCATCACGCCATCCGCGTGATATGGCATACTTTGACATATGAAACCTGTAATTAATTTCCTTGTTCTTTTCTCGGCATTTGCCCTACCGGCATTTGCATTTGCTCTTCAAATATCCGTAAGTATTGGAATTGGTAATAGTTGCGGTGCTAGTAGTATATGCCAGGTCGCAAATACTGTCCTTTTTCTCATAAATGAGGTCCTAGTGCCGCTCATTTTTGCGATCTCATTCTTGGTTTTTCTCTACGGCGTTTTTAAGCAGTATATATGGAGTAGGGGAGATGAGGCGGCGGTCACAAAAGGGCACACGCTCATTCTCTGGGGAATTATTGGTTTTGTGGTGATGGTATCGCTCTGGGGACTCGTGAATGTTGTTGCAAGTACGTTCGGACTTGGTGGCTATACCGCACCACCCTTACCAGTATCGTATCCAACGTATTAATCAATGAATGTATGAGACATCCAGTGCTTACAAAAATTCTTGTCGTCGAATTTCTTATTCTTTGCTTCGTCGAAATTTTTTCTAGCCCAATGGTATTGTTTGCCGCCACCAAACCACCCTGCCTGATTGGTTTCATTGGTATAAACTGCACCCCCGTCTCTTCCGTTTCACCTAGTTCCAGTGGCATCAATACCTATTATTTGCAAAATTATTCAACGAGCATCATTAACATTATTAACGAAATCGTCGCACCAGTGATGCTCGCTCTTGCATTTATCTTCTTTCTCTACGGCGTGTATAAATATTTTTTCTTAGGCGCAACGAATGAGTCTGAACGTGCAAACGGTCGACAATTTGTTCTCTGGAGTATTATTGGTTTTGTTGTCATATTTTCAATCTGGGGACTCGTAGGGCTCATAGGGAGCACATTCGGTCTTTCGTCGGGCGGTTACGCGCCTCCATATCCGACGTTGTAGAGACTATCCCCATAAGGTGCGAAACTCAGTTGACTCAATTCACAAGGACACTATAATTACCTCGTTACTCACTTATCGACATTATGAAAAAATTTCTCGCCTTTTCTTCAGGAATCCTTGCGGTGTTTGCATTGCCTCTCATATCGTTTGCTGCGATCAATAACGTTTCGGACGCCGGTAGTTTTATCATCAACACAATTAATGACGTTATTGTTCCGGTCATATTTGCCATGGCGTTCATTGTTTTTATTTGGGGCGCATTTTCCACATTTATTCTTGGCGCGAACAGCGATGATGTGAAAAAGAAAGGAAAGAATCTCATGCTCTACAGCCTTATCGGTTTTGTGGTGATGGTTTCCATTTGGGGTCTTGTAAACGCTCTTACCGGTACGATTGGTTTTGGTAACAGTTCTGGCATCACGGGTGGTACGCCTAAGGCAGGAGTTCAAATCGGCGGATAAATGTCCGTTCTTTACGCGTTCGTCGGAAGAGTTGCTGCACAGATAATCAATCCGATTATCTTGCTTCTGGCTGCCGCTGCATTTGTTTTATTTATTTGGGGCGTGTTCGAATTTGTTCGACAGGCAGGGGATGTTTCGAAACGGAAAGAAGGCCGCGAAGCCATTCTATGGGGTCTCGTCGGACTTCTTATCATCTTTGGCGCTTATGGCATCATTGACATGGCTATCGGATCATTTAATTTAAGCCCCAATGGTCAATCAACAATCGAAAATGTCCTTCTGCCAATACATCAATCAAAACCGTAGAAAATTGATAAGAGATAAAAAAGAAGGCCGCTCAAAATTTTTGGCGGCCTGATTCACGGCATCTTATGTACCCATGAACCAATATCGTGGAAGGTGTACGCCTTTTTGTGGCGTAAATTGGAATGTATTTCCGATACGTTCGTGACACGTATTAGAAACCACCTCCTCCTTGGTACATGTATATGGTCTTTCGGATCCCACCCCGTCAGAAGTTCTATATCCAAGACGGCTAAGATTCATCCAAAACGAAGTTCCAAAGCATACATTCTTACCGTTCGGTACAGATATTACTTTGGTGGATCCATCCGCCCGCACATGAAGGGTATAAAGATGTGTCGCGCGAGTTATATCACACTCAGGAACAACAAGGGCAGTTCTATGAGTTTCTGGCATTTTTCTACCACGTGTGATCGGGGCGGCAGCATTGATCCCCATAAAGATCGCGACTACGATCGCGACAACACGTACGAGATTCGACATTTCTTTTGGTATGACGACTTCTTTTGCCGTCATTAACGCGAGTTCGCTCTTGCCAAGGCTAAGGGTGCGAATCTCGCATAACAAGGGAACCCAATGCCTCCCTTCAGAACATTTTATCTCGGTTCTTTTACCGAGAAGAAAGATCGTGCCCTCATGATTTGTAGGTACATCACGCTGGTGTCTCATAAGAACGTTGAAGGTAACGATACATCCGAGACTGATCCCAATAACTCTTCCAATGAAAGGTTGAGGGTAATAAAGTTCCTTGGCGAAGAACCACCAAGAAACATAAGCAACCTCAACCCCTGTCAACATACTCACAATCAGTCCTAACAACTGGCTCTTGAGGGGGTTAATCTTCATTACATAACCTCCTATCCTAAGTATCATGTGACAAGAACATATCCCCGTGTGTAATATATTTTTTATTATTATAAAGTCAATAGCTTCGTAATGGTTAAATACCATGGGAACACCAAGTTCACCTTAACAATTCGTCTTAAGGGATAGAGCATACATCACCAATTCCATCGAGCCCGCAGAGTGTTCAAGAGAAAAACTCCAAAAGAGTACTTAACGAAAGGTTGTAGAGTCACCTCTCAGTAAAGACCTCGGCAAATGCTCTTAAGGGTATTCAGAAGGTGCGTTAGATATTACACAAAATATGACACTCCGTTCTATCTTGTGCTGGGGAGAGGACTCGAACCTCCATGGGTTGCCCCGTCTGCTCCTAAGGCAGGTGCGTCTACCAATTTCGCCACCCCAGCATTTTGAAACAATACTATAGATCTGTTATATTTTCTCTAACGCGCCTATAGCTCAGTTGGTAGAGCAGCTCCCTCTTAAGGAGACGGTCCCTGGTTCGAGCCCAGGTAGGCGCACACCCTAGCCCTAAGTCGAGTGATCGAGACACTTAAAGTATTTAGGGCGTATTTTTCATACGGGGTTCGAGACCTCTAGAGACGTGATCCTTGCGCACTAGTACATTGCGTGTGCCAAGCCTCAAACGATTTTGAATGCGTATTCACAGGAGAGGAGAGATATCTTATTCCCAAATAGAAAAGGCCTCACACGTAAACGTATGAGGCCTGTATGTAACCCCGTTTAAGGGGCTAATTTCCTAGAGGTAGTTATCACCGTAACGTTTTTGACCACATTAACGTGGTTTCGAACAAAACCACAGTAATATCCCTGCGGAACCGGTTTACCCCCACAGAGAATCGGGCCTCTCGGTTTTTTGAACAAGCGATATTTCCCCCCTGCTGCTAACACATCCACCTTGGGCGTATTAAGCCCAACCGCCAAGGGTCTTGGATACGCTTTTTCTTCAGAAAAAACGCACATCACTGCTGCTTCCGCAACGATTCCGTAATTGCTATTAGCAGCAAGTCCAGTGCCTAGGCCCACCGCCGTTCTAGCGGCATAGTTCGCCGCACCGCCGGCACTTCCACCTTGACCATCATTCCCGACGGTAATGTATAACTGATCACCCCAGACTGTAAGTATTTTCTCTCCCCCATATTCTTGGGGCAGAGTAACCTTGCTGTAGATGAATGACCTTTTTGCGGGACCCTCCATCTTTCCTTGCAGGGATCTGACAGGGACTCTTTTTTCATAAAGTCCAAATACTTCGGGCACGTACATCTCGCGAGAGAACGGCTTAACCTTTATTAGCGGTCCGCAAGTACCACTTTTAACCAGTGTGATACTGCCGTTGACAATGGTCGGTGGGAGTTCCGGGACTTGCACCGGGTAAGGGGAATTATAAGAGACAATTGCCCCATTTCCTGAAGAAATCGAGCTCGAACTCCCTGTTTTGATGTTGCTCGACATATTGCCAGTCGAGGCTGTTGTGACGCTCGAGCTTCTCGCTGCACCTCCTTCGCCACCAATTCCAACTGCGCCTGATATCGATTCAGAACCAGCGACGGCCTGAGCCGCAGATACTGTATCTACAATTGGAGGGCTCAGTTTGTCATGTGTACAACCACAGTTGGATGTCTTGTTCCCGCCTGCGAATGCCACCCCACTCATTGATAAGCTGAGGAGCAAACCAAATGTCAACGCGATTTTCATTTGTCACCTTTTAGGTCGATTGATTGATTGGGTTTATCTACCGCTACTTGAATGAGAACCTCCTATCTCCCAGTTTTTTGAACGTACAATTATTACGACGGCCGGCACTCATTAGTGTCTTCCGCTCCCATTTATTTATATAGCATGTTATACTAACTTTGTCAAATATAATATAATGAAGACAACATTAAGTAATGCAATTATGCTGTCACTTATCGTGGCGAATCAAAGCGAGAATATTCTGATCTACCAATGTATCTCAATGTCGGTGCAAGAGATAAGTGAAGGAAGAAGGGAGGGCGTTCTTCAGGCCAAATGGATTTCCATTAATGTAATGGCCAGTTTCTCGCTATCAAAGAAATGTTGAACATTAGTGACTGGGAGGGTAACAGCATCGAACCAAAAGAACATACATCAGGAATGAACTTACCCATCGATCCCAAGGGTGGCCCCCTATTCCACTAAAGGTTAGAATCCAAGAATGACGTCAAGGTGGCTCTTGAATCTCTCAGTACATACACTGTGACGATCAAAAATAGCGCGAGACGAAGAAAGCGACAAATGCATAAGTATATTTTGTTCGCCCGTATCATTCCTGATGGTTCGGGACCAATAAAAATACGAATGATTTGATGCGCTAGTATTCCCCGAAAGGTATCAATTTACTCTTGTGTCAGAAGAAGAGATTGTTGCGGTGGAGTATGCTTTGAACACGAGACCGAGGAAGTGGCACGGCTTCCTGAGTCCATTAGAAATCTGGAATGGTGCAGTTTAATGTTGAATTCAGGAGTCAGAGTATTGCGTTCCAATTTTGAATGTGCCGAAATTTATGATGAGAATAATTCGTTTCAGCAGCTATGGAGTCCAGAAAGACTTCACAGTATCTGCACCATAACCATATTAGTGCCTCCAACCTTCCCGAAAGGAATACCCGCTGCGATGATAATATGATCATTTTTAACTGCAATCTTTTGGTGAATTATAGTACGTTTTGATTCAGCGACTACATCAAGTAAGTTTTCAAACGAGCTTGCGATAAGCGGATGACAGGCGAAAGACAGTGCAAGCCGTCGTGCGGTCTCTGCGCGAGGCGTAAATACAATGATTGGGCGAGTCGGCCGATAACGTGAAATCATACGTGCGGTGAATCCGCTCTCAGAAAGGGCAACGATTGCCTTTGCTTTTGTGGCATGAGCAACATCTACGACTACGCGGCCTATTGCGTCAACAGTCTCGGTTTCATCACTTGCATGAATGCCGCGGAAGAGGTCGCGGTATATACTGTCATTTTCGGTTTTCCTTGCTATCTGCGCCATCATCATCACTGTTTCAACTGGATATTTCCCCATAGCGGTTTCTTGCGAAAGCATTACTGCATCTGTACCGTCGAGAATTGCATTAGCAACATCACCGACCTCAGCGCGAGTTGGTACCGGATTCTGAATCATGGACTCGAGCATTTGAGTTGCGG
>JAKBGA010000030.1:0-5772 GCA_021833245.1 bacterium
TACCGTTCACATCGTTGTAGTTGAGCGTGACGTTTGTAACCGAAGTCGCTACACCGTTTGGAATGAGAATCGCAAGATTCTGAACCGTGTACGGCGTGTTCTGAGCGGCGAAGTTAAACTGACCGACCTGCACCTGGCTCGCGCCGGCAAGAACGTTATTCGAGACCGGATCACCCGCGCCACGAGTCACCGAAAGGGTGCCCGTGCCAAGCGTGATGGTCTGAAGAGCAACTGCCGAGCTAACCGAAGCCGAGGTACCCGTCGAATCACCCGTGCCTGACGTGTTTACACCGATCGACGGCACAATTGTTCCGGCTCCTGCGCCAGAGAGAATGTTGCCGTAGATGTCGATGGTCTTCGTCGAGGAGCTCGGGATATCGAGGTTGACCGAGAACGAGTTGTCGTTGGACGGCGACGTGATAACCGTGCCGAGCACGTTACCCGTTGCGTCATCCTTCAAGGTCAAGTTCGTAATCGTCGAGATAACCGAACTCGGGAAGGTCACTTCGATAGTGTTCACCGTGACGCCCTCCGTCGAACCTGTCGAGAGCGTAAACGCGCCTAGCTTGGCGTTGTTCGAGCCCGCGATAAGGGTCTGATTACCATAACCCGAGTACGCCGTCGCCGTGAGCGACGAGTTCGAGACGGTAAGCTGATTGCCGGAGACTGCAACCGACGGGACATTCGCGCTGTTAAGCGACGACTGACCCTGTGCATTGCTCACACCTGCGTCGAGCGTGACTACTACAGTCGCGTTATTCGGAAGGTTCGTGCTACCGGTATCCTTTGCATCGCCATAGATGCTAACCGTCGTTGTCTGACCGGCCGGAAGGATGAGCGATGAGCCGAGCGAGAAGTCAGTCTCGTTCGCCTGCGAATTGCCGATATCCTTTGTTGAACCGACCTGGACGCCATTAACTTCGATCATGCCGTTCTTCAGACCTCCTGGAGAACCGGCGCCAAGACCCGTTTCAGTGGCATAGACATAGAGATCGGAAACCTTCACTGCCTCACCCGAAGCGAGCATGTCGAAGGTCGCCCAATTTACGTTCGAAGCGCCAAGCGCGACCGTCTGGTTCGGCGAGGAAGGATCGCGCGTCACTGAGACGCCGGAACCTGCTGATACCGAGTTGATCGTGATGACGTTCGTCGTAACTGCGTGGAAGGTTGATCCACCAAGAGTCGGCGTTACCGGCTGGTTAAGCTGGGTGTCGACAAACATCGCGTCGGAGGAGCGCTGCACGGAAAGTTGAATCGTGCGCGACGCGCCACCTGTGATGTCTGCGAGAACCTTAATCACGTGACCCTGTGTCGAGAGCGTTACCGGACTCGCCGAGAGATCAAAAGTCGCCGTGCGATCCGCGTTCAATGTCGGAAGCGCCGAACCGACCTGCGTGCCGTCAACATAGAGACGGAGATTGGTCACGTAGGACGAGTCGATGGAACCGAGATTGGTAAAGCGAATCGACTGAAGCTTAACCGGATTGGTGGAAACGTTGACCGTGTCCTGCCATACCGGGAAGTCACTCTGCGGACTAATGCCGGTCGCTCCGGCCGGAGACGGATTCACTGTGTAATCAACCGTCGCGAGACTCGCTGCCGAGATCGTCTGGTAGCCAGAATTTATCGGGAAGCTGACCGAGGGATCGAGCGTACCGTTGCTGGATGCCGAGACGAGGCTTACGCCAATCTGCTGGCCAGAGGTGTTCGCCGCGATATCCGAGCGAACCGACACCGTATATGTGCCGCCCGCCGGAACCGTGAAGAGACCGCCCGCATTGCTGAACGAGAACTGCGAGTTCGAGACGCCCGCCGAGTCCGTTATGCGCGTACCTGCATTGTAAAGGTACACGTTCGCCATAGTGGAATCATTGCTGACGCCGATGCGGTTGAACGTCAAACCTGTGACATTGATCGGGGATGCAGTCGGATTCGTGAAGACAAAGTCTCCAAGATCGCCGATGCCCTGACCCTGCACAAGTACCGTGCCGTTCGGCGACGTCGGTGAGAGCGAGATCTTAAGACCTGTGCCCGTTACCGTTGTCGTTCCGCTTGTCGTGGTCGTTGTCGTGGTCGTCGTGTTTGACGATCCGCCAAGATTGAACGCCGCACGACTGCGAGGACCGAAGTAGCCGGCTGTAGGAGTAACTCCTGAGGCCTTCTGCCACGCGCTTACTGCAGCCTTTGTCTCGCCACCGAAGTAGCCAGTCGCGCCTGCTGGAATCGAATAGCCTCCTGCGATAAGCGCATTTTGGAGGCACGTGACATCACTACCCGTCGAACCGATCGTCAGATTCCTTGTGAAGGAGCAAGACGAGGAGGTCGAAGTGGTAGTAGTACTTGAGGGCGTGCCGCCAGTCAGCGACGCCTGAACATTTGCGATCACGGTGCTACTAGCACCGAACGAAGAAAGAAGCGAGAGGATCGACTGAACCTGCGCGCTCGTCAAGGCTGCCGCTTGCGCAATCGGCGCAAGAGAAAGCATTGACGTCGCCATTGCGAGTCCGGCCGCTACCGCTGCAACCTTCGCGATCGCTTTTGTAGTTACCTTTTGCATAACAATTGTTAATTATTTTAAGACGCACATAATAATCAGTTTGGTTCGCACATGAGAACTTCTTCTCTTCTCTAGAGTGCACGTTTCATTTCACACTACCCCACACCGCACGGTATCGACCAGTGCGCCATGGGTTAGTTGGCAAGAGTTGATGTGACTTAGCTAAAGTCACTATTCTTTTATCAAAGTACGCCCCTCAGGAACTACTTCTAGCCCCCGCAAGGACTGTTGTTCAGTATAGCGGAATACTGAAACCGCTTAATACTGAACGTGTGGATAACGGCTAAGAATTAAGCACGCACAAAAGGCCGTTTCCGGCCTTTTGTGCACTTAATACCCCCGAGTCGATACCACAGCAGCCATGATAACAAAGACGATCAGGTGAGTCAAAGCTTTCAGCGATTACATTTATATTAAGCAAGAGAGTAAGTGCTCCAGCGACGTTCACCCTGTTTTAATACTATTCCGCCTGCGATAAGCGTCAGAAGCTCCCGTTGAATAGTCTTCTCTGAAACACCGCGAATTATAGTTGATATGTCCTTAATGCTTACCTTCCCTTTACTTTTTATAACGGACAACACTGCCTCACTTCTGTCCTTTATACTAATGTCCTTATGTATTTCCTCATCAGTTGTCAGATTCTTTTGAGTGAGCGTGGTGGGGCGATGCGATTGCATTGATTCTCGATAACGAGTCCCAGGTTCTCGCGATATGACATTTCTTGCAATGGTGGAAAGAGTTGGTGATTCTTCAAAGGACAATCGTGGTTCTTCATACGCAGCAACTTCTTGGAGCAAATTGTGCGCCTCGCGGGCGATAAGTTCAGCATTCATGGCGGAAAGGAATCCGCCAGTGCGCGCCATGGAAAGAATACTTGAGAGCATGAGAAGTTCTCGTGAAAGCGCGGGACGGGAAACACCGGGCGGCAATATTGCCGCATCAATAAGACCGATAGCGATTACACCAATTCGATTCCGTAACGACACAGACTCAGTGAAGGCCGGCTCGATAAGCTGTATGGCTTTTGCGAGACGCTCTGCTTTTTTATATATAAATACCCTACGTATGTCCTTTTCAAAAATGTTATTAAATATGCTTTTTTCTAAGACAAAATCACCATTATTAAAATCTTTCCCTCGTATATTATTGTTACTAACTCCGGTGTTGTTTTTAATGTCTGATTGTCCGTGTCTCATATGCTATATCGGACAGTATACGTCCGTAAAAAAGGTACGCAAGCCTCCCGTGCGTAAATTTTATCTCTTGAAGAGATGCGGTGCTACAATAGTAGACATACTTGCAATATGCGCAGAAAAAACGGAGGCAAACGAAACCGCGTGCGTGAAAAAGAGGTGAAGGAATTTGACACCCTTATTCGCTACGCATCTGCAATTGTTCTTCTTGCCGCTGGCGTTCTTTTCATACTCGCAATCTTCGGCGCGGCAGGACCAGCTGGTACTGCCATTTTCACCACAAGTTATGCAATTGTTGGTATTGGCGCGTTCCTACTGCCGCTTGCCCTGATCGCCGTGGGACTCTACGCGGGTTTTGGACGACCAACACTTGCGCCCCTTACCGCTTCTGGTCTTCTCATTATTGGCGCATCCGTTCTAGCCTTCGCTGGACTTTTTCCTGATGCACATTTTGGTGGTATGACCGGTATATGGGAAGGAAAAGTGCTTGACGAATTTTTTGGTTTCTGGGGAACGCTCGTACTGCTCGTTGCAACCATCGCTATCGGTTTTGCGATTGTGAGTGACATTGAAACATTCGCTACGCTTCTCGGTGAAAATGTGTCGTCTCTTTGGAAGCGCCTGCTCTTACGAAAGGAGAAGGAGAGAGTGGTCGAAGAGCCGTTTTCCGAAGAAGAAACAGAAGCGCCTGCGATCGTAGGTGTGCCAGAAACTAACGATGATGACGAGCACGAAAGAGAGGAGGATGCGCCAGTTCCTGAACGTGAACCGACAGTAACAGTATTCAATCGTACTACTGGCTCCGCTCGTGCAGGTACTGGCATAGCGAATTTTGATGCTGAATACGATCCGCCACCGCTCTCAATTCTCGGCGAAGATCGCGGCAAGCCCGGTGTAGGCGATATCAAAGCAAATGCAAATATCATTAAACGTACTTTCCAAAACTTCGGCATTCATCTTGAAATGGACGAGGTTTCGGTTGGTCCAACCGTCACGCGCTATGCAGTAAAGCCGGCCGAAGGTGTGCGCCTCTCTAAGATAGTCTCACTTGCGAACAATCTTGAACTCGCGCTTGCTGCGCACCCTGTACGTATTGAAGCACCCATACCGGGCAAGTCACTCGTCGGCATCGAAGTCCCGAACTCAGTAAAAGCAATGGTTGGTCTCGGCGGACTTCTCGCGACTCCAGAGTGGGAACAGAGTACGAAACCACTTTTGGCTGCTCTCGGCCGAGATATCAGCGGTACGCCACATTACATAAACGTTTCAAAGATGCCGCACGCACTCGTCGCTGGTGCAACCGGATCCGGAAAGAGTGTCGCCATTCATGCGCTTATCACCTCTCTCCTTTATCGAAATGGCCCGAATCAACTACGCTTTATCATGATCGATCCAAAGCGAGTTGAACTTACTGCATATAATGGCATCCCCCATCTTCTTACTCCGGTTATCACGGATCCGAAAAAAACCATATTTTCGCTTAAGTGGGCGGCTAAGGAAATGGATCGCCGCTACAATATCCTTGAAACAGAGCATGTGCGTGACATAAATTCATACCACACCACCGTTTATGAACCGGCGAAAAAGAAACAGGCTGCAGAAATGCCCGAGGCACTTCCCTATATCGTTATAGTCATTGATGAACTCGCGGATATCATGCATACCTACCCGCGTGAGCTTGAGGCCTCGATCGTTCGCCTTGCGCAGATGTCCCGTGCGGTTGGTATCCATCTCATCCTTTCGACACAACGTCCCTCAGTAAATGTCATCACCGGCCTTATTAAGGCAAACGTACCGACACGCATGGCACTTCAAGTTGCCTCTCAAATAGATTCTCGGACCATACTCGATGGTGCGGGTGCGGAATCTCTTCTCGGCGCGGGTGATATGTTATATCTCTCGAGTGACATGCAAAAACCGGTACGTATTCAAACGGCATTCATTAGCGAAGGGGAAGTGAAGAAAGTTGTGAGTTACATTAAGAACCATAATGCGGGGGATCTTTCAAGTATTGATTTTGGC
>JAKBGA010000031.1:0-5475 GCA_021833245.1 bacterium
ATTGCCGCGACAATCGCGAATGAATGGGGTAGTCAGATTCGCTCATACGTGCTCCATCCATATAAAATGGTCAAAGATCACCGCACCGATTTTGAATCCTCAAATCCAGACAAAGTGTTCGAAGGCGATCTTGATGATTTCATAGATGCCGCGATCGCAGTGGCGGCATAAGTTCATGGAGAACATGGACTTAATTGAATATGAAGACAAACGTGAACAAACGGTGAGGGCAGGTAGGACTTGGTACGCTTGAAAAATACCGTCGAAATACATGAAACAGTATGAAACGCCAAAACAAGAATAATCTTATCCACACCTCGCGATAGGGGTCGACAGGTAGATTTTCTGGACGAGGCGGGAGGTAAGGAGGTAGAATGGAAAGATTGCATGATTTATTTTGACAAGGTTACGAAACGATACGGCGACACAACGGCACTAGAAGAAGTCACGCTCTCTGTCGCCCCAAAGGAATTCGTGTCTATCGTTGGTCATTCTGGTGCGGGTAAAACAACACTTCTAAAACTTCTTCTCGCCGAGGAGCGTCCCTCTGACGGGGTTGTTTTTTTTGAATCGGTCGATGTCAATGAATTGCCGAGTTCGGCATTACATCATTATCGTCGCAAAATTGGCATGGTGTTTCAGGATTTTCGTCTCATTCCAAATAAAACTGCCTATGAAAATATAGCTTTTGCTATGGAGGCCGCAGGTCGTACTGATAGTGAGATTGCGAGTGATGTACCTTATATCCTTGAATTAGTAAATCTAGCTGATAAAGCTTCTCGTTTCCCAGACCAGCTTTCGGGTGGTGAAAAACAACGCATTGCCATCGGGCGTGCGATTATTAATCAGCCGGATATTATCATCGCCGACGAGCCAACAGGCAACCTTGATCCAATCAATACGTATGAAGTCGTCGAAATACTCAAAAAAATAAACGAGCTTGGTACAACCATCATCATCACGACGCACAATAAAGGTGTGGTTGATGCCGTCGGGAAGCGTGTAATCACTATCGATCGTGGGAAGCTTGTGCGTGATGATACGGAAGGGAAATTCGTTTTATGAGAGCGGCTGGTATACTGATTTCCATATGAAATGGACAACCATCAAACGAGTCCTTGTTGCCGGTGCAAAAAATTTCGTGCGCGGTGACGCGGTCTCGGTGGCGACCGTACTCATTATGACGGTCACGCTCACACTCATTGGTTCCATGATTTTTCTCTCCGCACTTCTTTCCTTCACATTAAACACCATCACAAACAAAATCGATGTTTCCGTATATTTTGTCACTACCGCTAGTGAAGCAGATATTCTTGCGGTGAAGAATCAAATTGAGAGTCTGCCGCAAGTGGAAAGCGTAACGTACACCTCGGCTGCTGACGCGCTTACGGCTTTTCGTGCACGACACGCAAATGACGAGCTTACCCTGCAAGCTCTTGACGAACTTGGCGGCAACCCGCTTGACGCCTCACTTTCTGTGCATGCGAAAGACCCTTCTGAATATGGAAGCATCGTGAATTTTCTTGAAGCATCTCCTGCACTTTCCACAGGAGGTACGTCAATAATCGATCGTATTAATTACGCGCAAAATAAAAGCGCCATCGATCGTCTTACACTTGCAACGCAGGCGACGCGCAACATTGGTTTTGCGATTGTCATTCTATTCGCCATCGCGTCGGTTCTTATCGCTTTTGCAACCATTCGTCTCGCAATCTATACAGCAAAAGATGAGATTGCAGTGATGCGGCTCGTGGGTGCCAGCAACGCGTACATTCAAGGACCATTTGTTGTTACGGGTATCATCGCGGGTATCATCGCGGCAGCTCTTGTGCTGCTCATCCTTTGGCCAGCGACTTGGTACGTAGAAACGAAAACTATCGGGTGGTTTGGCGGTTTTAATGTCGCTTCGTACTACAGTAGCAACTTTGTTCTCATATTCCTCATTCTTATGGGTTCTGGCATCGCACTTGGGGCGATAGCCTCGGTGCTGGCCATCCATAGGTATCTGAAAGCATAGTTTAGTTTTTGTATGGCGAAAGAAGAACATAAGTATATATTCGTCCTAGGCGGTGTAATGAGTGGTGTTGGGAAAGGTGTTGTCACGAGTTCTCTCGGTCTTCTACTTCAACAAAAAGGATACCCGGTGAATCTTGTAAAAATCGATCCATACCTGAACGTTGATGCGGGTACCATGAATCCGACCGAGCACGGCGAAGTATTTGTCTTGCGAAGCGGGCTTGAAACTGACCAGGACATGGGTAATTACGAGCGTTTTCTAGGACGTGATCTTGCAAACGAAGATTACATGACGAGCGGCATGGTGTATCAGTCGGTCATTACACGGGAACGTACGCTTGAGTACGGTGGAAAGTGTGTTGAAACCATTCCACATGTGCGCGATGAGATCCTTCGGCGTATCGAGGCCGCTGCCGCCTATAACGGTAGTCGTGTCTCAGTTATCGAGATTGGCGGCACGATAGGGGATTTTCAAAATGCACTTTTCATCGAGGCGGCACGCGTATTGAAAATGAAACACCCGGAAGACGTACTCTATGTGATGGTGTCATATTTGCCGACACCCGGCACTCTCGGTGAGATGAAGACAAAGCCTACTCAGACCGCAGTGCGCGATCTGAATAGTTATGGTGTGCAGCCTGACTTTATCATTGCGCGCTCGAAGGAGCCCATCGACGAAAAACGTAAAGAGAAACTCGCGATTTGGTGTAATGTGCGCAAGGATCACATTATCGCTGCGCCGGATATTAGTAGCATTTATGAAGCACCGCTCAACTTCGAAAAAGATAAACTCGATGATGCGATGCTTGATGCGCTCCATTTGCCCGAGAAAAAAAAGGCCTCGCTTGCTGCATGGAGGAAGTTTGCATTAGCAACGGCGAATGTGAAGGCACCGAAGATCAGTGTCGCGATTGTCGGAAAATATTTTGATACGGGCGACTTTGTGCTTTCCGACGCTTATCTTTCGGTTATCGAGGCGATAAAGTTCTCTGCCGCAAGACTTGGTCACTTTGCGCAGATTACTTGGGTGAATTCTAAAAATTTAGAGAAAGGAGGCGCAAAGGCCACGGCAATACTTGAGGGCTATGATGGCATCATAGTTCCCGGAGGTTTTGGAGAGAGTGGTATCGAAGGGAAGATACAGGCGATACGATTCGCGCGCGAGAAAAAGATTCCATATTTCGGCCTTTGCTACGGTATGCAGCTCATGGTAATTGAATATGCTCGTCATGTACTCGGTCTCTTGGATGCGAATACGACTGAAATAAAAAAAAGCACTACCCATCCGGTTGTTGACGTAATGCTCGAGCAAAAAAAGCATCTCGCTGATAATAAGTATGGCGGCACAATGCGGCTCGGTGTGTATCCGGCATACCTGAAAAAGGGAACCTTGGCTCGTGCTGCGTACAAGAAAGAATTAATAGAGGAGCGTCACCGTCATCGTTACGAAATAAACCCGGCGTATGTGAAGCAGATCGAGTCAGCTGGGCTTATTTTTTCCGGCACAAGTCCCGATGGCGTGCTGATGGAGATAGCGGAACTTCCGCGCACTACGCATCCCTTCATGCTCGGCACGCAATTTCATCCTGAATTTCAGGCGCGTCCTTTAACTCCGCATCCACTATTTACCGAATTTCTGCGTGCCGCCATCTTGCGTAAAAAGAAAAAATAGATCGAGAATAACCGTAATTATCGGTGATAAATGAAGCTATGTTATAGTGAGAGCTAACATGGGGAAAATCATTGAGGTACATGATCTAACAAAAAAATTCGGAGAATTTATGGCAGTGAGAGGAATCTCGTTTTCGGTTGAAGACGGCGGTATTTTTGCATTCCTTGGCCCTAATGGCGCAGGAAAATCTACGACAATCAAGATGCTTACGACTTTGTTACGCCCGACATCTGGAACCATACGTATTAATGGTTACGATCCGGTTACTGATTCTGATCTAACTCGGAAATCTTTCGGCATTGTCTTTCAGGATCCGTCACTTGACGACGATCTTACTGCGTTCGAGAATCTTGAGTTGCATGGCGTTCTATATCGGGTGCCACAAGATACACTCATGAAACGTATCGACGAGATGCTCACACTCGTCGAGCTCTCAGATCGTCGTAATGATTTCGTTCGTGATTTTTCTGGCGGGATGAAGCGGCGTCTAGAGATTGCGCGCGGACTTCTGCATCACCCGAAAATAATCTTTCTCGATGAGCCGACACTCGGTCTCGACCCCCAGACACGTAATCATCTCTGGAGTTATGTACAGAAATTGAATGCCGACGAAGGCATTACCGTTTTCTTTACAACGCACTATATGGAAGAAGCCGATCGTGTTGCGAAGACTATCGCTATCATCGATCATGGCCTTATCATCGCACAAGGAAATAGCGATGAATTGAAGAAACAAACGGGCACCAAATCACTTGAGGACGCATTTCTTTCGCTTACAGGGAACGCTATTCGGGATGAAGCAGGTAGTTCTCTAGATCGGATGCGCATACATAGCCGAATGTGGCGCGGTTCAGGACGTCGCTCTTAATATTCCTATATCTATGCAGGCTATCTACATCATGTGGTTTCGGGAAGTGAAGCGATTTATTCGCTCTAAAAGCCGTATTGCTGGCGCCCTGGGTCAGCCGGTCTTATTTCTTATCGCACTCGGTTACGGGCTCGGACCAGTGTTCGCGAAAGCAGGGCAGGGAGATTATTTTCAGTTTATCGCACCGGGTATCATCGGTATGTCAATTATCTTTACCGCCATTTTCAACGGCATGCAGGTCATCTGGGATCGACAATTTGGATTTCTTAAGGAAACAATGGTCGCGCCAGTTTCCAGACTTTCGATTATGTTCGGTAGGACGCTAGGTGGTGCCACGGCTTCGGGCACACAAGGAGTCCTCGTGCTTATTATTGCCATAATTGCCGGTTTTCGACCCATTTCATTATTTGGTGTTCTGTTGTCGCTTGTCGTCATGTTCCTTATTGCGCTCCTCTTTAGCTCGCTTGGTATCATGGTTGCCTCCCAATTGAAGGATATGCAAGGATTCCAGCTCATCATGAACTTTCTTGTGATGCCGCTCTTCTTTCTTTCCGGTGCTCTGTTTCCTCTAAATAATATCCCACCCGCACTTCTTCTCGTTGCTCGTTTCGACCCACTCTCCTATGGTGTTGATGCCCTACGTTATTTCTTTATTGGATCCGCGACTTTCCCGATTGCACTCGACATTGGAGTTCTTGTCGCCGTTACCACTGTTTTCCTCATGCTTGGTTCATATTTCTTTTCTCGCACAGAAGTCTGAAAAAGAAAATATTCCGGTTGAATAAGTGATACTTTTCAAGTATTGTGCAGTTAAGTCGTGCGTAACGTCGCGCGAAAGAAAGATTGCCAGATCGTCTAATGGTAGGACCTCAGACTCTGAATCTGAGTATCTTGGTTCGAATCCAAGTCTGGCAGCCAA
>JAKBGA010000032.1:0-3370 GCA_021833245.1 bacterium
TTCTTTCGACGAAGGAGCGAGTGCGTATCCCCAAAGATATCTGTGGCGATATCGCGCCCTATGATGTCTCGACCGGTGAATTCCGCGCACATTATGCGGGATTCTTTGATCCGGGCTTCGGCGGCGAGAATGGAATCACCAGCGTGCTTGAGGTGCGTGGGCGAGAGGTACCCCACCGGCTATTCGACAATGATCCGATCTGCCTAATGAATTTCGAGCGGGTCAGTCCGGTCACGAAGCCATATGATGGGCACTACCAGAACTCGGGCCCATCACTCTCGAAGCACTTCAAGAAACGGTACGAAGTCTGGGGACTCTGATTTTCTCCATTCGCCCTGCAGTGATTGCTATCACTGCAGGGTTTTTTGTTTACCTTGGTAATTATGCTAGGCTAATCTCGGACTAACTACGGAGGATTTTATGAGCAAATACATCGTGTTTGACGGTATGGACGGGTCAGGTAAGGGGACACAGATGAAGCTTCTGGAAAAAAAATTCGGCAACTCGATTATTTTCACCCGGGAACCTGGCGGAACTCCATTCGCTGAAGAGATACGAAGAGTTGTTCGTGATAACGTGCTCGCGTCGAAATCGACGCCATTCAATAACTTCCTACTCTTCTTGGCATCACGTGAAGAGCTCCAACACAATCTTGTTGCGCCGACCCTCAAGGCTGGGAAGCACGTGTTTTCTGATCGCAGGGACTCATCGACCTATGCATTTCAGCTTTGCGGTGAAGAACATGAGGAACTCACTCATCTATTCAATCTTTCGAGGAAGCACATATTCTTGAACCGCCAGAGTCCCGATCTGTATATTGTGTTCGACTTGCCTGCTGAGATGTCACGCAAGCGAGTGATGCAAGATGTAGCAAGAGAAACGAACCACTTCGATGTCCGTGACCTTAGTTTCTACGAGCGAGTTCGTGAAGGATTTCGTAAGTTCTCAGTTCGTATGCCAGTAAAGTTTGTCAATGCAACTCGAACGCCTGAGGAAATACATCAAGAGGTGCTCAAGTTGCTTGCAGAAGAGGGAATTGGCCTCTCGGGATAACAGTGTTTTTCTGCAATGTAATAAACCGACGTGTCAGAAGCGCGTCGGTTTCTTTTTGTCACGCGACTTTGTTAATCACGCGACAACTCGCTGATTGTACTAGATCAAGGTCATACAGGCGGCAGTATTATGTTCGACGCATAAAGTGCGATGACGTGACGATTGTCGCCACACAAGATAATAAAAGATTATACAGTTCTTATCCAAGAACCGTTTCGATAAATCTGGTACACTCGCCGCATGAGGGAACGGATTCAAAAAGCAGTCACCAAAGCACTTGCTCAGGCGGGAACATCTGAAACGGTGTTCATGATCGAGCAACCAAATGACTTGGCGTATGGCGATTACGCGACAAATGCGGCACTCGTGGCGGCGAAGACGCTTAACAAAAATCCGCGCAAACTCGCGGATGAGCTTGCGCGAGATATAAAAAACTTCCTTGGTGAAGCCGAGCGCGTTGAGGTCGCTGGTCCGGGATTTATTAATATCACTCTTTCGCGCGATGCGGTTGCGTTTGTGATTGCCGAGGCGGATGCCCAAGGACCAATGTGGGGGAAGGGCAGCGAGAATGCGGGGCAGCGTGTGATGGTCGAATATAGCAATCCGAACACCTTTAAAGAAATGCATATTGGACATCTTGTCGGTACGATTATCGGCGAGTCTATTTCACGACTCGTTGCGAATGGAGGAGCGGAAATTAAACGGGACACATTCGGTGGTGATGTCGGCCCGAATGTTGCAAAAGCATTATGGGCACTCCGAAAGGCAGGTATAACGGAGATCGAGAACGCTAGGCAAATTGGCGCAGCATATATTGAAGGTTCGCGTGCTTATGAGGAATCATTCGAAGCGAAAACTGAGATAGATGAAATTAATAAAGTCATCTACACGGGCGTCGATACGGCACTCATGGATCTTTGGCGACGCGGGCGCGAAGTCTCGATGGAAGAATTTCGCCGTATTTGGCGTATTGTCGGTTCGCACTTCGACTATGAATTTTTCGATAGTGACACGACCAAGAGTGCTCTGTGTCTTGTGCGTGATGGACTCGCGAAGGGTATTTTTAAGGAGAGTGACGGCGCCGTCATTTATGATGGGGAGACGAAGGGTGTGCATACAATGGTATTCATCACTTCTCATGGTACGCCGACCTACGAAGCAAAAGACATCGGTCTCGCGTTTTTGCGAGAGGAGCGATGGCCTTCAGATCAAGTCATCATAATAACTGGCAACGAGCAGAACGGACGTTTTAAAACTGTATTTGCAGCGCTTGCCGAACTTGCACCAAAAATCGCGGCGAAGACTAGTCAGATTGGCACCGGATTCTTACGGTTGACGAGCGGAAAAATGTCTTCGCGTGGTGGGGATATTATTACGGCATCAGACCTGATTAAAGAAATAGTCGAGAAGGCGAGTGAAAGGAACGCCGATCCAGTCATTGCCGAGCAAGTCGCTCTCGGTGCGATTAAATACATGATTCTGCGACAGTCACCCGGCTCGGATATTACCTTCGACGCAAAAAAATCACTCTCGCTCGAAGGCGATTCGGGGCCATATCTCCAGTACGCGCTCGTACGTGCACGCAAGATACTAGCGTATGCCGGCGGGGAGACCGGCACCGACACACCTCCCGCACCATATATTATTGAGCGTCTCATGATTCACTTCCCTGAAGTCGTTGCGCGTGCTGCGAGCGAGCTCGCGCCAAATGTTTTGACAACCTATCTCACTGAACTTGCGTCAGCATGGAATTCTCTTTATGCGGCAGAACAAATTCTCGGGAGTTCTGAAGAGGCGTATAAGCAGCGAGTCGCACGTGCCTTTGTGAACACGATGACAAATGGTCTCGCTCTTCTCGGTATCCCAGCGCCAGAGAAGATGTAATATGGAAAATATGCCAGAAAAATCAGAGGTAGCTAAGCGCGAGGAGGCGACGCTTACATTTTGGGAGCGGGAACATATTTTTGAAAAATCACTCGCCAAAAACTCTCCGAAAGGCGAATTTATTTTCTACGAGGGTCCTCCTACAGCCAACGGCAAGCCCGGTATTCATCATCTTGAGGCGCGTGCTTTTAAAGATGCAATTCCGCGCTATAAAACGATGTGTGGCTATCGCGTGAATCGCCGCGCCGGCTGGGACACACACGGTCTCCCGGTTGAATTGCAAGTCGAGAAAGAACTTGGCTTCAGGGGGAAACCGGACATAGAAAAATATGGTATTGCCGCATTTAATAAAAAATGCAAAGAAAGTGTTTTCACCTACATAGATCTCTGGACTCGGTTCACAAGGCGCATCGGTTACTGGGTCGATGAAACG
>JAKBGA010000032.1:3470-4785 GCA_021833245.1 bacterium
GGGGAAACCGGACATAGAAAAATATGGTATTGCCGCATTTAATAAAAAATGCAAAGAAAGTGTTTTCACCTACATAGATCTCTGGACTCGGTTCACAAGGCGCATCGGTTACTGGGTCGATGAAACGAAAGCATATTTCACCCTTGATAGTGCGTATATGGAAGTACTCTGGCATCTCTTCGTGCAGATCACGAAAGATGGCCGTCTCTATAAAGACTACAAGGTTTTACCCTGGTGTCCGCGCTGCGGGACGGCGCTTTCCTCGCATGAGCTCGCGCAAGGGTATGCAGATGTCAAAGATCTCGCTATCACCGTAAAGTTCAAATTAATTGATGAGCCAGATACCTATCTTCTCGCGTGGACGACGACACCATGGACTTTGCCCGGGAATATCGCTCTTGCGATTGGCGGGAATATTGCATATGGAAAATACGAGAAAGATAACATATACGTTATTCTTGCGGATGCCCGTGCCGCACTAGTGCTCAAGGGAGAGTGGAAGCGTGTTGCCGACATTTCAGCCACCTCGCTCGTGGGTAAGAAATATGAACCACTGTATAACTTTGCAAAAGATCTTGCGCCCAAGAGCGAACAGATGAAATTCGAGAAAGCATTCCAAGTGTACGCGGCAGATTTTGTTACCACCGAGGACGGTACGGGCATCGTACATGTCGCAATGATGTACGGTCAGGAAGATTTCGAACTCGGGAGCAAGAGCGGTTTGCCGAAAGTACATCTGGTCTCTCCGGAAGGAACATTCGTTTCGGGTACTGGATTTCTGGAAGAGAAATCAGTTATCGACGAAGAAACGACAGTGAACATCATTCAGGATTTAGCGCACCGCAATCCCTTGCCACTCCTTTTTGATAAATCGAGATATGAACACTCGTATCCTTTCTGTTGGCGCTGTAAGACTCGGCTCATCTATTACGCGCGCGATTCATGGTACATCCGCATGAGCGACCTACGTGCGCAACTCGTCACCGAGAACAGAAAAATACACTGGGAACCGACATATCTACGCGACGGCCGTATGGGTGAATGGCTTGCGAACGCGAAGGATTGGGCGGTCAGTCGTGAGCGTTACTGGGGAACACCCTTGCCACTATGGCATAGTGCCGACGGCAGCGAGCGACTTGCCATTGGTTCAGTAGAACAATTAAAGAAACATATAAAGAAATCCGGTAATGAATATTTTCTTATGCGGCACGGTGAGGCAGAAGGAAACGCATTAAGATATTTTGATTCCGATGGAGACACAGATAATTCACTTACCAAAAAAGGTCGCGCGCAAGTGCAAGCGAAAATCAAGGAA
>JAKBGA010000033.1:0-2689 GCA_021833245.1 bacterium
TGAATATTTTCTTATGCGGCACGGTGAGGCAGAAGGAAACGCATTAAGATATTTTGATTCCGATGGAGACACAGATAATTCACTTACCAAAAAAGGTCGCGCGCAAGTGCAAGCGAAAATCAAGGAATTACATTCAAGGGGGGTGACAAAAATTTACGCCTCACCGCTTTTGCGCACGAAGCAAACCGCAGAATTAATTGCCGAGGGGCTCGGGATACCTCAGAATCACATCATATATGATGAGCGTCTTCGTGAACTCAATTTTGGAGATTTTAATGGGAAAGACAACAAGGCTTCACACGAAGCATTCTGGAATTGGAAACAGTCGCACCGCTACGCCGATTCAATTCCAGGTGGCGAGAGCTATCTGGATGCAAAACGCAGGTTCGGTTCATTCATGTACGAGGTTGAGCATGCCTTCTCTAATGAGAAAGTACTTATCGTAACGCATGGCATTACATTCGATTCATCTGCGGTTTTGCTTGCCGGAGCTGATGTCGAAGTTGCGGACCGCATACTCAACGGAGTAATTAGCAATGCAGGAGAAGCTGAAATTCGTTGCATCGACTTCATTCCGCTTCCGCACAATGCCGATTACGAACTCGATCTACATCGGCCATATATTGATGATGTTGTTCTTATATCAGAAAAAGGAACGGAATTGCGGAGAGTGAAAGAAGTGATGGATGTATGGTTCGACTCGGGTGCGATGCCATTTGCGCAGACTGCGAAGGAGCGCAGGGATGAATCAATCGAAGATTTTCTGAAGAAAATTGAATATCCGGCTGATTTCATCAGCGAGGCAGTCGATCAGACTCGCGGTTGGTTTTATACTCTACTCGCTGTCGGAACACTCGCGGGACGTGGTGCGGCTTTTAAGAACGTTATCTCACTTGGACATTTGCTTGATGCAGAAGGTCAAAAGATGAGCAAATCGAAAGGGAATGTCGTCGATCCATGGACAGAGATAGATAAATGGGGTGTTGATACGTTGCGTTTCTGGATGTACAGCGTTGCGCAGGCGGGCGATTCAAAGAATTACGATGAAAAGACGGTAAAGGAAGCGGCGAGGGTTCTCTCATGGGTGGGGAATAGCGCGAAGTTTTACGAATTATTCAAGGATACTCCTGAAAAAGAAGGAACAGTGACTATAATTGACCTGTGGGTACAAACTCGCGTTAATGAAACGGTCTGGCTGGTTACAGACGCCATGGAAAACTACCGCCCGTTTGAGGCAACTCGTGCGATTGCTGCCCTCGCTGAGGATCTCTCACAGTGGTATGTGAGACGCATTCGCGATCGTATACGTGACGGTGACTCTGTTGCACTATCGACTCTTCGCGAAACACTTCATACCTCGTCTTTGCTTCTCGCGCCATTTGCGCCATTCCTCGCTGAGGAAGTGTATGCGAAAGTGAAAGGCAGGAATGATCCGATAAGCGTGCATCTTGCTGATTGGCCAGTGACCGGTAAAGTTGATAAGAAGCTCAGTGCTGACATGGAAGCTCTTCGCGCTTTTGTAACTGTAGGTCTTCAAATGCGCCAGCAGAAGGGAATTAAATTGCGTCAGCCGCTTGCTTCACTCTCCATTGCGGGGAAGTTTCCTGCAGAATTTGAGAATCTTCTCATTGAAGAATTGAACGTGAAGAAAGTAATAATGAATGCTCAAACAACCAATTTTGATTTTTCACTTACTCCCGAACTCATCAAGGAGGGTGACGATCGAGAGATGGCGCGTGCAGTCGCCGAAGCGCGCAAAAAGGAAGGGCTCATGCCGAAGGATGTGGCGCATACTAAGATCCATACAGAAGGGGCGTATGCCGTAGAACTGTCGACTGGTCATGTACGATTCGATTTAATTCGCGATGCGCTATAAATACGAAACACGCGGAATCATTCTAGCAAGGGCACCTTCAGGGGAGGCAAATGCTTTTATTACACTCATTACGCCAGAACTCGGTCTTGTACGTGGACGTGCGCAAGGTGTTCGTCGTTCCGGTGCAAAGCTTGCTTCCGCACTTACAACATTTGCGGAAAGCTCGTGTGTACTTGTACGCGGAAAAGAAGATTGGCGCATAGTGGGTGCGATTCTTGATGTGAACTGGTTCTCTCAATTTGAAACGATCTCGGCACGTTTAACAGCGACCCGCGTATCTGGTTTATTGTTGCGTTTAGTTGTTGGCGAAGTGCATGATCCTGGACTTTTCTCCATAATCGCTGGTTTTTTTGAGGCGCTTCCGAAACTTCCTGATGCTTTGCACAAAACAGCCGAGGTACTCGCCGTGCTGCGTGTACTTGCAGTACTCGGTTTTGACACTGGAGAGATTCCAGGCAAAGTGTCAGAATTTACACCTTCGATACTCATGAAAATAAATACAGTTCGTACGGATTATGTCACGCGTGTTAATCACGGCATTTCCGTCTCGGGTCTTTAGATTTTCTACCAACAAAAACATACAAGGTGAAATGTTATAACACGAGGTATACTGAAAACTAATGGCATTACCAACCGAAGATGATCTTGGATCGTTAGAACGCGCGCGTGAGCGTCTATATGGGCGCACAATCGATCCTCATGCCCGCCCCCCACTTATTAGTATGGAGGAGAAGGATTTACCGCATAAGTGGGAAGAGGATCCGTTCCAACAGGCCATACGCAAAGGTAAGCGACATGTACGGTTCGCGAGCG
>JAKBGA010000033.1:2789-4762 GCA_021833245.1 bacterium
ACAATCGATCCTCATGCCCGCCCCCCACTTATTAGTATGGAGGAGAAGGATTTACCGCATAAGTGGGAAGAGGATCCGTTCCAACAGGCCATACGCAAAGGTAAGCGACATGTACGGTTCGCGAGCGTGTTTCTTGTCATAGCCGCCCTCTTCTTTTTTGTTTCGCTCGGTATCACTATCTATGTTTTTTATACGGGGGATAATTCGGTCTCAGTGAATAAAATTGCCTTAGACGTTCAGGGTCCGACGACGATTGCCGCTGGGAACTCTGTGCAACTCCTGCTCACTATTACAAATGAGAATCCAGTTGCGATTCAAAACGCGACTGTCGAGATTGATTTCCCGAACGGAACAAGAGAGGCAACAAATACATTGCAAGCCTATCCGCGTTATACCAAGAACCTTGGTACACTTGCAAGTGGCGCGACTGTAACCAGATCAGTTTCAGTAGCGATGTTCGGTGGAGCGGGGCAAACACTCATAGCTCCCGTCTCATTTTCTTACAATATTCCTGGTTCCAATGCCGTTTTCGTAAAAAAATCTTCCTATGCACTTACGATTTCCACCACACCGCTCTCGCTTTCCGTGGACGCTCCCATAGAAACTGTTTCAGGGCTTCCTTTTACGCTTACGTTTACAGTCAGTTCAAATGCGACCGTACCGCTTAACGGCGTCATTCTTACAGGTGCCTTTCCTTTCGGTTTTAAAGTAGCGTCATCCTCACTTCCTTTGAGTAATTCAAGTTTCTTTCTTGGCACTCTGTTACCCGGCGCTCAATCGACGGTAACTCTTACAGGCACTCTTTCCGGACAACAAGGTGAACAGCCTGTTTTCCACTTTACCGTTGGGACAGCGCAGACTGCACAGGATCAAACAATTGCCATTGCTTACATGACTCAGGATGTAGCAATTGCGATCACGGCTCCATTCATTAGCACGACACTCGCGGTTAACGGGGACACATCATCGAATGTTGTTGTGACTTCTGGTACGAGCCAAAACGTCACGCTTTCCTATACCAACACGCTCTCAACAGACGTTACCAATGCGGCCATTTCAGTCGCGATCTCTGGTGCTGCGGTCGACTACAATAGCATTCAAACCACAAGCGGTTTTTATCAATCCGCCAATCATACGATCGTCTTCAGTCAGGGTACCGATCCTGCGCTCGCAACGCTTGCATCCGGTGCTTCTGGTCTTGATTCTTTTACGTTTTTGACCCTTCCGGCGAATGCCCTCACCTCTGCGCCACCCAAAATAACTTTCACTATATCTGTGTCGGGCACACGCGTGGGACAGGCGAATGTGCCAGAACAGATAACCGACTCAACGACTCAGACTGCGACCGTCGAGACATCCGTTATACTCTCGGCATCTTCGCTCCACGCATCGGGGCCTTTGAGCAATAGCGGTCCTATTCCGCCGCGCACAGGTCAAGCGACAACCTATACGATCGTCTGGAATGCTCGCGATGAAGGGAGTCCAATCGCTGGCGCCTCAGTAAGTGCAGTTTTGCCAAGTTATGTTTCCTATACCGGGCAAACAACTGGTACCGGTTCTTTTTCGTATGATGCAGCATCACGTACCGTATCATGGGATGTAGGCAGTATTTCGCAGGGAGGGGATGTCCAGGGCGCTTTCCAAGTGTCTTTTACACCTTCATCCTCACAACAAGGTAGTGCACCCCAGATTATCGGTGCCGCATCTTTCTCAGGGTATGATCGTTTCGCCGGTGTACAAATTTCAGCTACCGCAAATCCAGTGACTACCGAAACAAAAGGAGATCCCGGGTATGTCTCCTCCTTTGGAACTGTGCAATAATTTCACTCATTATGAATGCTTCGTCTCTTATGGAAAAGATTGTTTCGCTCGCCAAACGTCGCGGTTTTGTTTTCCCCGGTTCTGAAATCTATGGCGGTCTTGCGGGCACCTACGACTACGGCCCTATGGGAGTTCTATTGAACAATAACATA
>JAKBGA010000034.1:0-4742 GCA_021833245.1 bacterium
CAGCCAAGTCGAGCGAGGTTATCCCGCCCAAGATGTATTGCTTTCGATTTTGAGTTAAATTAATCAGATGGAGAAACCACCCTCAAACAAGAAAGAGTCTGGCGTGTCTAGAGTCGTCGGTTTCGAACCAGAGCAGGAATCTGAACTCCTGGATTATTTTAGGAATGAGTTGAAGAGCGACTTTCCCGACCTGAGCATGGAAAAGGAGAAGACTTCTGAAGAGGAAGTCATGATCGGTCGCATAAATGACGCGATGCAGAAATTTCTAATGCATTATGGTGTTGAAGCTATCGAAATTCCTGCGAAAAATATTCATGTTCTGGACAAAACAAAGATTACTCCAGAAGAATTGCAGGATATTCAGAAAAGGTTCGGAACGGAAAACGGATTCTATTCGGCACGAAAACAAGCTGTGGCACTCTTGAAAGAGTATGAAGATGGAAAGAAGTTATCTTTCCTGCAGACCCTCGCGCACGAGATGCTTCACCTTGAAGGCTTCTACTCTTATCAGAGAAGTTCACGAGAAGCCGCAGATTTTTCTTTAAAAAGGGGTTCGGTGAACATGAATATCCGAAGGTCTGGTTTTTCCATCGGAACTCGAGATGGTGAGCGGCTCTTATTCGACAAGCTTAATGAAGCGGTAATCACGGAACTGGCCAAGCGGTTTGAGAGAGCCTACTTTGGTCAGTGGCCTGAGCTTGAAGCTGAATTGCAAACCCGCGATGCATATGTACGACGGGCTGCAGAAAGAGATCACATACCCGTCGAGAAGATGAGAGAAATGGTTGCACATATAGAAGGTGATGCATCCTCAGGATACAGGGGGGTAACCTACGCGTACTTCGAAGCTCGTGCAAAATTCAACGATCTGATTGATAAATTATATGAAAAAAACAAATCGGACTTTGAATCCAGAGAGCAGGTATTTGATTTGTTCGCTAAAGCTACGCTGACTGGTAGACTCTTACCCGTAGCACGGCTCATAGAAAAGACCTTCGGCAAGGGTTCTTTCAGAGAGATCGGTGAAAGAAGTGCAGACAAACCAAGCCAAGACGTGCCGGTTTGAGTTTGATGAAATGAGACGGCTCGAGACGCGTCGTTTGGAAATTGGCCCGACTAGCCAAACGGACTAACCTGGGTTTAACGGACCACGGTTCTGACATGAGACGGCCAGCCAACTCGTGCTAACGCTCGAGAGGCGTCAAAATAACGCTTTTTGTATAATAAAGCGGCGACGTGTCTAGGACGCAGAAACCCACAAGATCTATTCCGTCCCGGCATACCTGCTGAGTACCGCCTTTCAGTGTGTCAAAAAATAAAAAACGAGCCCCCGCATCGGAATGCAGGGGCGAAGGACAAAACCCAAAGAGTCTAAAAGACCAAAGAGACAAAGTCCAGAGTGTACTTGCGACGACCGAAGACGAAGCGGAAGCCAGCGTTCCAGGTGCGGTCAGGATGACCGCTGGTGCCGTGGAGCAACGAGCCGACGATACCGAGCCCAGCGCTGAAGATGCTGGGGTCGCAGTCGCGGTCAGCGATGGCTTCCATCGCGATGAGGAGCAATTTGCCCTTCGGCTGGTCGCCATACGCTAAGCGCAGTGCGGGACCGACTTCGGCGGGGCAGAGCTCGAGACCGAGCTCCTGCGCTTTGGTACAGATGTCCGCATAGCGGGCGCCGTCCTTGAAGCCGAGGTCACTGACAGACAGAACGACGAGGTCGAGGTCGATTTCTTCCTGCGAGCAGGTAATCCTGCCGAGGATGTCGTCGCCCCAGTCGTCGATACGCCTTCCCGCCTTCTTGAGCGCTTTGCGGTACTCGTCTGGCGTCTTGTAGGTGCCGAGCTTCACCGTTTTCCAGACGTGCATTTCGACAGGTTTTGCCGTCGAGACGACCAGTTCGCCGCGCAGGAAACGCAGAGCGTCTTGCTCACCGCCGAGCTTCTTCACGATTGCGTTCAGTTGGCCAGCGGTCAGATTTTGTGATGCGAAGTCCATAACGTCCTCCTTGGGCTGATGTGCCCTTTGGAATATCCTCTCATCCGAGGTGGAGCCACGACTGACACAGTCATAGCCAGAAATGGCCTATATGCTAAGCCGCTTTTGGCTATGACTGGTCGCAAGTAGTGGTCAAAGAGCTACATTTTCCTGCAAGAGAGCATAACACACACAATACCAATCTGTCAAGTGCCGCCCCCCTGAATTCAATACTGAAGTGCAACACCAGAAATTTCTAAAGGCGTGTCACATAGCCGAGACGGTTTTCTCAGCCTGCTGGTCAAAGCATGCTCTACTCTGGTGATCTACGCCCCCGATACCTCTCCGAAATATACTCCTCTCGTGGGACTATGTTCCTCGAAAAGTGTCACCTTTAGTAAAGATCCAGACTAAAAACTTGTCCGTGTGGAGTATGTTTTGGATATGAGACTAAGAACTAGCTCAGTTTCCTGAGTCCAGTAGAAATCTGGAGTGGTGCAATTGAAGGTTGAATTCAGTTTACGTCATATTGACACCACGATGTCAATATGCTAACATGCAAATAACGAGGCAGTTGTTGACTGTTTCGATTATTTAAAACCATGCCTATATTAGGAGCCCTAACGGGCTTTTTGCTTTTATTCGGTACCGCTACTGCCACACAACCTGTTATTAAACCAGTGGCATCAGTGAGGCCGCGCTATACTGTGACGCTCACGGCTTATAACGCTGTGCCAGATCAGACGAGCGATCATCCTCTGGTGACCGCTTCTGGAGCATATTCGAATCCTGAAGTAATCGCCGCACGTTCGCAGGACCTTGGTGCTGAACTGCCGTTTGGTACCATTATTGAACTCGACGGATCAAACATAACGTCGAAAGACACTTGCGGTTACAATATCGTTGCGCCACACATTGGTTATCGTGTTATCGAAGATACGATGAATGCACGCTATACCAATCGCATTGACGTGTTACTTGATACGAAGACCAATTATCTGTCCTCTAATGGACGAATCGTAAACGCTGCGGTGGTGCTTGGTCTTTGCAGGGGGGTTACCATTCGTGTGGTTGGACATGTTAATTTCAATCAAATCCCAAAGACGCAAGCCGCTCTTGCCGCTATTGTCGAAAAAAGTAATGGACTTGCGTTGAAGTAATCTTCCTTCGCAAAAATGTGTTCGTAAAACGGCTGAATTTGAAGACCAATACTTCGAAGATTTCTTTATACCAGGTATAATGAAACCATTCTCATTGGTGGACATGAATAAAGATTTAGCATTAAAGTTGAACCAGTCCGAGCTTGTTGACCGTCTCCAGACATCCCTTTATGGGCTTGACCAAAAGGAGGCCGAGAAACGTTTCATCGAACAAGGGTCAAATAAGATAGGCAAGAAGACTGCCAATGCACTTACTGTACTCACGCATCAACTCAAGAGCTCCTTAGTCTATCTGCTTGCCGCAGCAAGCCTGATCTCGTATGTTATTAATGATTATACTGACGGTACCGTCATTCTGGTAATTTTATTGATTAACACATCACTCGGTTTCTATCAGGAATATAGGTCTGAAAAAATAATTGAGAAACTCTCGCGACTTGTTACCAGGCAGGTCAGGTTAAAACGCGACAATAATGAGGTGCTCCTTGATGAATCTCAAATTGTTCCCGGCGACATACTCACGGTACGCGAAGGAGATATTGTTCCGGCAGATGCGCGATTGCTTGAAGTTGATTATCTGCAGGTCAACGAATCGCAGTTGACTGGTGAATCAACTCCAGTTATCAAACGCGTATCAAGCGCGTCAAACGCAACGACGGAAACGCTTCTTTTTACCGGAAGCATCATTGAAAGAGGGGGTGGCACAGGCGTAGTGTATGCAACAGGGAAGAATACAGAATTAGGGAAAATCGCAAAACTATCGACAGAAACCAAGAGACAAACTCAGTATGAAAAATCTTTGCGCTCGCTTAGCACGTTACTTATAAGAGTTGTGCTAGTTGGTGTAATTTTTGTTTTCGTAATCAAACTGCTTCTCAACCCGAGTGCAAACATTACCAGCCTACTTCTGTTTACTATCGCGCTCGCAGTTTCAACTGTACCTGAGGTATTGCCAGTCATTACCACGGTCACACTCGCAAATGGTGCAATGAAACTCGCAAAAAGACATGTGGTGGTAAGGCGACTTTCTTCATTGGAAGATCTCGGCAATGTAAATCTATTGTGTACTGATAAGACAGGTACGCTTACCGAAAATAAGATGACCATCCGATCGATCACCTCGAGCGATGATGACCTCTTTCAGAAGTTGATGTACGCAACTATAACTCCCCTCAAGGGCAGGAAACATAAATGTCAAAATTCATATGACGATGCTTTTTTGAGTCATACACCGGAACATATTCGCAAGAAAGCAAAGGAGCTTTTTATCATTAAAGAAATTCCGTTTGACCCTGATGCCCGCAGAAGCAGGGTTATTCTCGAGGATAAGATTGGCCATAAACAATGGTTAGTCGTTGCTGGAGCACCGGAAGTATTAATGAGCCTTTCGGTTTCTGGTGGGAAATCAGAGTATTCCAATGCTCTTATAGAGGAAGGTAAAAGTGGTCTTCATCACCTTGCTCTAGCGTACAAAGAGATTCATCGTACTGATGATCTCGATGTTCTGAAGGATGAACGAGAGTTGCACTTCTTGGGCTACGTCAGTTTTGAAGATCCGCTTCGACCGGGTTCCAAGTCCGTCATACGACATGCCGAGAGACTAGGAAT
>JAKBGA010000006.1:0-22641 GCA_021833245.1 bacterium
CCCAGATAACCTTGCTTGCAAATGCTCAAATGAAAAACACCGCTCAAGCTACATCATCTCAAATACGTGTATGGTCGGTTAGAAACCAAGAAAATATGCGGGATCTGCAAAACGCGGTGAACGCAGCATTGCGTGATTCCGCGGCCATTATCGACACGGCCTCGAGCACGCTCGATTCCTCGAGTTCAGCGAGTGCACGCGATGCGCTTGCGAATGCCGCTGCACTTGCCGCACAGGGACAGACATTACTTACACAGCACGATCAAAACGGTGCGTTCAGAGTGTTTCATGATTCTCTCTCTGCCACGGCACGTCTTGATGTACTCACTCGTGCAGCCGCCAAACTTAAAATACAAACCTTTGCCACAACTACTGCGTCGACTACATCCAGTTTGGATTTGGAAGAAAATGGTGTTACCCGCAAGACCCGCGTAGAATCTCTCCCGTCTAGGAAACACGGTTCCCCGACTTGGATTATAAATTATCCTAATCTCCACGAATAAATCCTCCCGCCTGAATCTCCCAGAGCTTTTTGTAAAGATTACTCTCGTGTGCGAGAAGTTCATTGTGCGTCCCCGAGAGGACAACTGTGCCGCCCTCCATCACAATAATGCGATCCATGTGCATCACAGTCGAGAGTCGATGCGCGATAGCAATGACCGTCTTTCCTTCCATCAACTTCAAAAGCGCGTCTTGAATGAAACTTTCTGATTCGGAATCAAGACTGGAGGTCGCTTCATCAAGAACGAGTATTGGTGCATTTTTCAAAATGGCACGTGCAATAGCTACTCTTTGGCGCTCGCCACCGGAGAGTTTAACGCCACGCTCACCAACCATCGTCGCAAATCCTTCTGGATAACGACTAATAAATTCATAGCAGTGCGCCTGTTTCGCAGCCTCGATAACTTCTTCATCGGTGGCATTCTGCCGACCGTAACGGATATTGTCCATGAGCGATCGGTGGAAAAGAAGTGGTTCTTGTGGAACGAAAGCGATTGAAAAACGTAGGCTTTCTTGCGTCACACGTGAGATATCTTGGCCATCAATACTAAGCGTACCGCCCTTAATCTCGTAAAGATGCAGGAGCAGTTTTGCTATGGTCGACTTTCCCGCACCCGAGGAACCAACGAGTGCAACCTTCTCGCGTGATCGTATAGAAAGATTGAAGTTTTGGAGTATGGAATGGTTGTCATGATACCCAAATTTGACATGATCAAATGTAACTGTGCCCTCCCCCGCCTGCAACGGCACCGCATTTGGTATGTCCTGTATTTCATACGGTAATTCAAGAATATCGATCATCTCAGTCGCATCAGCAAAAGCGTCATAGAGCTGGCGCATGTTTGTTCCAATACTCCAAATACGGTTTATGAGGCCCAGGATATAAATTTGAATAAGCACAAAATCGCCCACTGTTACCAGTCCGCGCTGCCAAAGCAATACGGCACCGGCGAGCAAGGCAAATTCTATTCCGACAGCGAGAATTCCCTGTATGCCAAAAACCCACAAATCAGCGTCCCACGCACGCCGCGTCGCGAGGTACCATTGTTTGATACGTTCGGCGAATTGAAACCCCTCGTATCGTTTAGCGGCAAATGCCGTAATCGTTGAATGATTGAGTATGGCGTCGGACAAAAAACCAGTCACTTTACTATCTTCAGCAGTGCGCGCGGCTCGTAATACCTGACGCTTGAGCGTCATTTTGAATTGGATGTATACAAAAATTACCGTCCATGCGAAAAGTCCGATGCCAAGTAACGCGCTCCGCAGTGAGAGAACTGTGATGATGCCAATGGCAAATATAAAAGCGGGGAAGAAATTGAAGAATACGTTGTCCATTACCTGCTCGAATGAGCGCGCATAACGTGTCACGCGTCGCGTAAGCGTTCCCGAGAAATTCGAGATGAAAAATTCATGCGAATGCCCTAGCAGATAATCAAACGCACTCTGGTAGAGATCAACCATGGCCTGGGACTCCAGTCGATTCAGCGCCCATAAACGTACCCGTTGTCCGAGCCATCCAAAAAGATTTATTGCTGTAAAAAATATGAGGGCCACGAAAATGGCGCTTACGATTTCCGAGGTCGGCGTGTTTGCTGAAAGAAGATCAATGAATTGGCGCAGGTACAGCGGTGCAATGACTCCCGCTACTTCAATGAGCACTGCTGCGCAAATCGCCATTATCAAAAGCCGCGGATATCGAAATGCCGCTGTGCCATACGCGCGAAACACGGGCCACACCCGTGCAGAACCTTTTTCTTTTATAGGCATACAAAATTATCCTATCATTCTGTTTTGACACGCCAAAATATCGAGAGATCTATGTTTACGTTTCCTCAGACGCACACGATTACTCGCTCGCAGTTGGGAACAGCGATTCTCTTTATAAGATTGGAAATTCGACAACAAAGGTCGCGCCGCTCCCCGCCCCTTCGCTCTCAGCGCGAATAGTGCCGCCGTGTGCCTCGGTGATTTGCTTCGCAATGAAGAGTCCATAGCCGGTGGAGTGGACGTTGATTGTCTGCGAATCCTTCCCGTGACCGCCCTCGGTGAAAAGCCGCTTCTTATCCTCTTCGGTAACGCCGACGCCGGTATCCCTTACTGCAAAAATTATCTTTCCATTTTCTTTTTTGAGGGAGACATTGATGGAGCCTGAGGGCGTATAGTTGATCGCATTATCAATCAAATTGCGCAGTACATGATCATTGATTTGCGCTTTATCTCCGGTCATCTGATACGACGAGTCATCGACGGCAAAAGAAAGCGAGAGACCTTTTTGTTCTGCGGTCGGTCTTGTCTTCTCGACTGCTTCTTCCACGAGCGTCTTGAGGTCGAATGACTCCTTCACATACGTTACCGTCCCTTTTTTCAAATTCGACGCTTTGAGGATGCTTGCTACCGAATCGGTACTCTCTCGTGTTTCAAGAAGTGCACGGTCGACAAACGGCTTCAGTGTCAACGGCAATTCTCCAAAATCTCCTTCAGAAAGCGCCGCGAACGCGCCAGCCGCCTTGGTCAAGAAGCCCTTCACTTCGTGTCCGATGAAGTGTACAAGCTCCTCCTGCTGGTGGTTCGTTCGTTGGAGTTCTTCAACGAGCTTTTCAATTTCTTCACGTTGTTTAACTTCCTTTACAACACCACGAATCAGGAGTAGTCCGACAAGCAAAATGAGTATGAACAAACTAATGCGGAACAAGATGAGTATCGGATTAGTCGTAAAAATAAGCTCGATGAACGTTGCAATAGCGAGTGCACTTACCAAAAACGCTACACCGATTTCTTTAACATTCAATACACGGCCATATTCAATCGCATAAGCAGTAAAGCCAATGAACGGAAGAAGGGCTAAGGTTCCATATGCAACAAATGTAGAATTACCAAAAAAAGCGGGGAGCATGAAGCTGAATATGATAATCAAAAAAATAGTCGTAACCGTACCAATAAGAATAGTGCGATACGAATTCCTTGCTGAGCCACGAGCAAGTAGCATTTTGCGAGCGATGAGTAAGATTGCTCCAAAATCAAGAATAAAAACAAGTATGCCAAATAAGAAGATCCCTGGACCCCTTGTCACCTGCTGTATTTGACCATTAACGGAAAAACTGCTTATTTCTGTAAAAACAAGTGGTGAAAGAGTCACTAAAGAAATGGCCACCGTTGCCGGAAATAACAAAAATCGATACCACACCGGTAAGATCTGTTTTCGATTTGGGAACACGTAAAAGAATGTAAAGAGCGAAAATGCAAACCAAGTTGCAGTAAACATGACGAGTCGCAAAATCCAGAGCACAATGATCGGATCAGGTGATTTATAAATGCCGTAATTGAACAAACTCCAAATGACCGATGTGCCTGTAAGAGCAAGGAATGACTTGTGAGTTATGCTCTCCACATCATTCAAAAACACGGTAAATCCAATAGAAATGAGGAGTGCTGCAACTACGCCTACCGACAAAAGCTCTGCGTTAAGTCCAATTGCTAAGATTCCATCCATAGATTATGCAGGAAAAATAGCACGGTAATGCCCATGACCATAGAAATCAATTTTTGTATCAGTATGTAAACGTAATGTCTCTGCACGATCTGAAAAACGAATCGTTGAAAAAATAGCTGCATTCAAGAACACGGGGCTATTCCAACCTGTCATGCTAAGAATCGGAATAACAATCTCGTTCTTATATCCATCATAGTTCAACGTCCGCGATGCGAAAGTTCGCATCTGTTCTACCAATCTGATTCTGTCGGCCTCGTTGAGATGGTGCAAAAAAAGAGCTGTTACGACGAGATCAAACGCATGAGGTGTAAAGTATGACGAAAGTGCGAAAATATCGTTGTCTGATATTACAACAAGTATCGGTTCCTGTGTCTCTCGTTCAAGCACAGCGAGTCTTTCTTCAGTCAGTTTAATTTCCTCCTGAACAATTCGTACATTCGTGAGCACACTTAGATTTTTCGCTGCAAATGCACGGGTATTGGGAGAAACATCGAAGCCGACAATCGTCAGCGGCTTTACGTTTTTTGTTTTTTGTAATTGTTCGATTATTTGTCGTTCAACTTCCATACTGCCACTACCAAGCGATGCTGTGCGTAAACGCTTGCCTTGAGAAAGGTTTGTTGCAAATTCAGTTACGTATTCAACTATCGGACGAATGATGCCAGGATGCGCCCTACGCTCAATTTCCGCCATTTTAGCGTGAAAAATTTCATCTAAATCGGGGAGTAGTTCGTTTACTTCCAATAAATCTTTACTACGAATATGTTTTCTTGTTCCATACAACCATCGACCGTACGAAAATACAGATTGAATAGACTTAAAAAATAATATGTTTTGTTCGATTGCATACTTTTCAGTATCTGATTTGGGATGCAAATTACTAAGTTCAGAAAGAATTAATTTTATTTGCTCATCCCGAGTATTTGGGAAAGTCGTGATGCTCATAATATTAGTCTTCAAATGTAATTTCCGACGCGCGACGATACGTCACCTCAGTTGGAGCAGAACTCGTGCCAATACGGAAGACGATAATCGGCTCGTACTCTTCGTCGATGTTTCTTTTTATGGTCGCATAGGCAGCCCGCACGTGTTCTTGCTCCTCGTCACTAAAGAGGGGCGCTGTATCAGGGTTACGTATGGAACGCGCAAGAAATGTGATGCCTGTTACAATTTGTAGTGATAACCCTTGTGCGGCCACAAAAAGCCATACGCGCTCAAGCATTTTTCCTGCCTCAAGATACGTAACACGGCGTAACTGCGGCGCAGTGATCACACCAAACGCAGAGGCGGAGGCATTTTGCTGCGCATTCGTCCGTGCGACAAACTTTGGAAAGCCAACGCTGGCTAAGAATTTTGCGAAACGCCAATGCTTCAGGAGCCGAAACAGTGCTTGAACGGGGAGCGGCAATTCGAGCGTTTTTATATAGAGCCCTTGCTCCCCTGCACGATTCCTCGTTTCGGACCAGAAAATACTACTGAAAAAAAGTTTATGCATCGTTTGGTTTCCGAGCGCTGTCTCCTCCATAGTCGTGAGCGCTCGTGATACTTCTCCCATCGCTTCCTGTGATTCAATGAGAAAGAGTTTTGGGTCGGCACTTCCGGAAATAAGTGGGCTTAGAATCGTCTCGCGCATCTCGCGCGAAAGCGGTATTTTTTTGTATGCTCGGCGATTCGTATGCCGCTTAAAAATAGCTTCTCTCATATGGCCTTGGATGACATTAAGATTACCGCCGCCTGTAAGGCGCATGACTGCGACACACGAACCGCCGCTTTCGTTGAAAATTGCGTTTGGCGTATATCCTTGTGCGCGTGCTTCAAGCTCGGCGTTTTGCAAGGCGGCACCGAGTGCGATCAATGTTCCTCCTTTTTCATAGTTCAAGATAGGGTTGTCTCTTTCTGGGAGATAATGGAATTCAATTGAGTTCTCGTGCACGACAAAACGCCACGGCTGAGAATTGTCTCCTGAAGGGGCTGCGACTGCAGCAGTAAGTATTTTTTTTACTTTCTCTTTGTACGCCGTATCCATACTCTAAAGGTCAATTGCGGACAAGAAATCGGCCCGAGCCTTTTCACGAGCATTCTTCACGTTCAAAGCGTGGTATTCCGGATCAAGAAGTGCGTCAAGACTTAATTCACATTTTTCTTCATTCACTAGCTGCCCGAGTGCAAGTCGTTTTAAAATATACGCGATGGTGACACCCGATAGAGTGGCGGCATCGCCAAGCTGCGGCCACGAATAAATCTCATGGCCAACTTGGAGCAATGAGCTCATCATGCGCTCGGTTACAAACTGCGGACCAGCAATTTTTGTCGCTAGTTTTGGCAAGTCAGATGATGTGAAGGACTTAAACATTTCCAAATTCACGTCCCCAATAATTCCGTTGAAGAGCGGCTTTGTTTTGTCGATGTCGAATCGCTCTACTTCCACAATGATGTTATCTCCATTATCCGTTGCCATAACAACCGGGATTCCACGTTCGCGTGCCGCGAGACGTAATCTAATTTTCATTTCTAGATTGTCAGTTTCCTCAACAAGTACGTCAGCCTCCCTAAGAAAGGAATCTGTGGTTTCTTCCGTAACGCCCGAATCGAACGTTTCGATATAAGCGTAGGGGTTCAGTTGATAAATATACTCACGCACCAGGTCAGTCTTCCCACGACCGACATCGAGAAAGTCGAAGCGGATGCGGTTTAAATTTGAAGGTGAGACTTTGTCCGGGTCGGCGATCTTGATATGACGCGCACCGCCCATAAGCGCGAACGTGAGCGCGCCATGACTGCCGACGCTAAGGCCGGCGTATGCTACGCAAAGACCGTAGAGCTTCTGCTGTTCCTTTTTAGTTATAATATTGCGATTACGGGCGGTACGTATCTCCTGGTGCTCGTCGTGGGGAAGATAATGCGTAAGAGTTTTGTTCCAAGGGAAGAAAAACCATTCTCCAATTTCTTCAATCGGCTTTCCTCCGCAATATTCTTTCGTGAAAGCTTCTACTTCGGTCGTATGATTTTTGATGAATTTGAATCGTGGATTACGGATGAGAAATAAATCCTCCAAAAGGAGGTCATAACGGTCTACAGTGGCCGACGGCTGGAGACGGTCGCGGAAGGTTGAAAACGATTCTTTTGATCGATTAAGTTGTTCCGGCTTCATATTGAGAGTTTAGCAGATGTACAGGCAATCAGAGCTGATATTGAACTACTCAGCAACTATCTTTGTGAAAGCATGTACTTCCCGTAACCATCGATTATTCCTGTCCTTCGTTTCGAGCATAGATTTCAATTTTCTTGCAAGCTTTCGAGATTCTTGTTTATTTCGTTTCGTTTCGAGATAAAAACACATGAGATTGTAGACCATTCCCCATTCTTGCGGAGATTCTTTGAGTCCTCGTTTGAACCAAAATATTGCTCTCCTATTGTTCCCAAGCCCTTTGTATATAAGGGCTATATTCTGTGCGAAATGTCCTATGGTGTCATCCTTCCTTTTCTTTGCAAGATGATACGCTTTTCTTGCGTATGGAAGTGAACGTTTATCATTCTGATGCCAAAATATTCTTCCGAGCCCCCACAATGCTGGATAAAATCCAGGGTCGAGACTGAGAGCCGCACGATAATACTGACGAGCTTGATTGTTTAATAAAACTCTTTTATTAGAAGTCATCGCTGCGTGATCATATAAAAGTCCAAGATGCACGAGGTTTCTAGGACTTAATTTTAGGAAAGGGTAGTTGTGGAAATATTTCTCAAAAAACTCAATGCCCTTGGTATATTGATAATTAAGAAGCGTGCTTTCAAAATTCTTGTCGAGACCGCGCTGAATACTCCGTGTCCCGCTCTTGTTTTTTGTCTGTATAGGCATGATTGGATAAAGAAGAAGTGGCTAGTCACCTAGCCACTTTAATTATAAAACATTATCTAGAGGATTGTCTGATGTGAGAATTTCGAGGAGTTTTTTGCCGATTGGAATTCCAGTTAATTCCTCGAGCCACGCGAACTGGCCGACTGGATTGTGTTCTAAAAAAACATACTCTCCCTCCGGGGTGACGATGAGATCGAAAGCACTATACCAGAGGCAGCACGAGCGAGTCATGGTAATACAACGCTCAGCTACTTCAGTCGGTAGATTGAAGATTTCGTGTTTCAGTAACAACGGGTTCCTTCTCCAGTCGATTGATGTTACCTCCTGTTCTTGTGAGAGGATTTTCACACCAAAACACGTGACACCCACCACAATTGCTCTGACTTCGAAATCCTTTTGTATGCACTCTTGAAAGATTAGCGGAGCAACTGTAATCGACATTGTGTGTTTTTGCAGTAAGGCGATATCCATTAAGTTGGAATAAAATACCTTCCCTGCTTCAATGGTTCCCCTACGTAGAGCTTTTACAATTACTTTTCCACCACATTCTCTTGCAAATTCTATAACTGCGAGAGGATCATTTGTAACAAGCGTCTTAGGGACACGGAACCCCCTTAGTCGAGCATCTCGAAGTTGTGAAAGCTTATCTGACGCAATTCGATTTTTCTCGGGCTTATTTACCCACCGAGCATGAGCTAATTTCTCTTTGAGAGCGATAAGCATGATTTGCGCTTCTGAACGAGAATATTCCAAAGCCTCCGGTGACATCGAGATTGTACTGAAAATGCTTGGTAGTTCCCTACGATACCAAACTGAGGATATTTCGTTGGGTTCAAATAAATCGCACCCGTCTTGCCCGTGGATCTTAATTCGATCCATATCCATACAGATTCGATATTTTTCCGGGAACATGTCACTATTGAAGCGTACCCAAGGAGTATTCACAGACGATAAGTAATGCTTAGTGAACCAATCGACAGTTTTATCATCGCGACAACTCCAGATTAGAAGCACGATTCACCTCCTTATTTAAGGCATTAGCATTAGTTAGAACGGTTCAAAAGAAAAGGGTGGCCTTTATTATAGCCACCCCTATATTCTGTAATACCCGGTTATCCCGGGTCGTCTTCGGGCGGATAGCCGCTGCCGGTCGGCTGAGAAATCAGACCAACGAAAGCTCCTGCTTCGACCTCTGGCGAAACCGCGAGAGCAAACGCGAGGGGAACAACTCTTTCTTCCGAAAACGTTGTTGCCACGGGCTTTTTGTCCATGATAATCCTCCTTTTTTTACAATGAATCTGTCTTGCGCCTTGGGAAATCCTCAACGAAAAACAATCCAAATATATAATACTCTCAGTTAGGACTTTGTCAAAACAATTTGACCTGACCCCACTGGTTCCAATTATGCTAACACCTTATTTAAGAATCTGACTACCTTTGGATACGCATCGAGTTTATTCTGTAGCTTCGATAGCCCGTGCCCTTCGTCCGTATATACAAGCAACTCAATCTGCCTACCTGCCTCTTTAAGTTTCTCAACCACCTGCTCTGCTTCGGAAAGCGGAACCCTCGGATCATTCGCACCATGAATCAATAACAGCGGTGCCTCTATCTTTTCAATCGAGTGTATGGGGGAAATCTTTTCCAAAAGATGCCTATCATTCTCTAGCGAGCCGTATTCGGCTTCTCGTAGAGCTCGACGATACGGAGCAGTGTTTTCAAGGAACGTGACAAAATTAACAATACCTACTATATCAACTCCCGCAGCCCACAGGTTCGGATAGAACGCCATACACGCGAGGACCATGAATCCGCCGTAGCTTCCGCCATACAGCGCGATCTTGGCGGTATCCATATAAGGCATGTTTGCAACAATATGATCACGCAATGCGATGACATCCCTTACCGAATCCAAACGTTTCTCCACATCATCGAGTGCCTGGTATGACTTACCGTACCCGGAACTGCCGCGGACATTGGGCGCCACAACCGCATATCCCGTGTGCACGAGATATTGGGTAAGTGGCATGTATACTGGCCGATGCTGCTCTTCGGGTCCGCCATGAATGTTGATAATCACTGGAACTCCCGCCTCTTGATTGATTGATTTCGGTTTATAGATAAAAGCCGATACGGAGAGCCCGTCAAAAGATTTGAAGCGGATAAGTTCCGGCTCGACGAGATCTTCAGGAAGAACATCTTGGTTACTGAAGGTAAGCTGACGTGATTCTCCAGTTCTCAAGTTGAGTATCCATATGTCTGACGTTCGACGTGAATCCCCGAGATTGAAACTCATTTGTGACCCATCCTCCGAAAATCTTGCCCCGAAGACGTTGCCGGCGGGCAGGCTATAGGCACGTGGCACAAATGTTTTCGGGTCATATAATGTGACTCGTTCATAGCCGTCCTCGTTTATCGAAACCGCGACACTTGTGCCGCTTTTATCAAGAATCACGCGCCCTATATCCCAATCTGGAGTAAGCACGTATTCTGCTTTCTTCTCGGCAATCGAATAACGGGAAAGACCGATAAACTCCCTTCCTTGATTCTGCACAAAAAAGAAAGCAGACTCATCGGGAAACCAGAGCGCTCCATTGCAATAAGTGTCTCTCTCATGGGGGGTTAGGTGCTCGACATCCTGTGTTTCGATATTATACAAATACAGATCGGCATTGAAGCTCGAATATTCTTTTCGTATGGTCAGATACTTGCCTGAAGGGGAAAATCCCTCGGCGACACACCATCCTCCTGGTTTGAAAACGCAACGTTTCTCGAGCGTATCGATATCCATCACGTAAATATCGAGATCTTCCCCATTTCGTTCGTTTGACGCGAAGCAAATGCTCTTACCATCTGAGGACCACGCACCAAAGTTATGCCGTGCGCCAGGCGCCGTCGTTAGGTTGGTAATCTCTCGAGAATCAAGATCTAACAAATAAAGGCGAGTTTGCTCGTTACCACACTCATCCTTTCCAAAAATAAGTAGATTTCTTGTGGGAGAGAATCGTACAAAAGAAACCGGGTCTGTGAAATCCGTGAGTTGTTCGGGCACCCCTCCTTCCTCGACAGGCACAATAAAAATCTGATATGTGCCCGTACTATCAGTCAGGTAAGCGACGCGTTTCCCGTCGGGACTAAAACTCGCGCCTATGGCAACCCTGACTTTTAAAAAATCTTCTATGGTATACGTTCTACTCATTGATTCAATGATTATAGCGTGCGAGGTGCTTACTTACTAAGCACGTCAAACATGTAGGACTTATAAAAACGCCACTCGACTGAGTTGCGGCCCGTAAATACACAAGCAGTTAGTGACTGCAGCCAGTACCTCCAGACTGCCCATTTCCGGAGCTGCCATCGCCAGGACACCAGTCGCCACTGGCCTGATTCTTGAGCACTGAAAGAAGTGCTGATCCAGGGTAAGTAACTCATGAATGGGTTTCATTCCACACCTCCACACAAGAACGACCGTTACCCTCGCCGCGCAGTTAGTCCACGAAAAAGAACAGTTTGAAAGAAGAAGTAGTCGTGTATCTAACAGCAATTGAATCTGGTATTCTCACTGCCCAACAACTCTCAAAAAGCTCTGAGGTCAACAGAAGTTCGACCTACATGAATCTGGAATCCCTCATCGCAAAATATCTTGTCGGCAAGTCTACAAATGATGCTGGCGTTGTGTATAAGACTTTTGAACCAGATATGTACAGGTAGAAAAAATTAGGAAGCGATATGGATATTTTTTACGGCTGACGCGCTACCCACGTCTGTTTGGTGCCTGGCTTAAAATAGAGCGGGTCTTCATAGGGCCAGAAAACAAGCTTTGGCTCCGCACGTTTCCCTAGGGAATCGGAAAGTTCCCTGAACTCGGAATTCTTCTCGCGCAAACTCTTTACGATTTCAGCGAGTAGTTCCGCCGCGAGCACTTTCCCCATTTCCTTTCCCGGCTTTTGTTCAAGATTTATTTTCAGATATTGGTCATGATTATCGTCGTATTTCGTGGCGAGTGTGAGTTTCCCGGTCAGATAGTTGACGAAGTGTTTGTGGAGCAGAACTTCCTTGATCGTTTCGGGATATATCTGCAAACCATAGAGTGTTGTCGCGAAGTCGATGCGTTCAAAGACGTACACAAATGGCAGTTCGTAGACATGTTTCCGAATGCCGGCGGCCTGCGCTTCTTTCAGAAGATCGACACCGTGCGCTTTATACCGGTCGACTAGCTCGCGGAAAGTATAAACGCCTCCGTGATCCCCTATCGAATAGCGAAAGAGTGGCACCGCACTGTCTCCCGACAAAAGAATTTCCCCGTTCGGCGCTTCAAACGAGACGAACTCCGGCACATATTGCGTGAGCGTCGGTGTCTTCGTGGTGCCACCGAATATGTCTGCAAAAAGCTTTTTATCTTTCAACGCAAGTCGACGCGCAAGGATCGAAATGGGAGTCTCAAATGCCATCGTACCGATATCGGCGCTTCCATAGATATTAACCGTATCGAGGAGCGGATCTTTAATCCCGACCATTTTGGCAACATGATCGCGAAAATTTTCCGTAAACGCCTCCGCGGCGAAAATAAGCTTCACGCGATGCTTGTCGAAAGAGATGCCCTGAGCAACCGCTTCATCGATGACATCTTTCAAAAAGGGTGGGTAGCCAGCGAGAATAATCTGTTCATACTGCGGTGCAAGCTCGGTGAGCGCCTTGAGGATTTCCGTCTTATTGATGCCGGGAGTAAGAATGGAGATCGGATACCCTCGACGACCCAAGAACTCGAATGCTTGATAGGTGATTAAGCCGCCTATCCACACACCCATGCCGAAACAGACAATAACGAGTGTCGACTCGTCTCTATTAAATGAACTCACGCGGAAAATAAGCTCATGGATGAGCGACGATTGCGCGTCGACTTCATGCGAACGAGCGAAGTATGTCGACTTTCCTGTCGAGCCAGAAGTCGAGGTGAGCACATGCGAAGAATGCGTCGAACCATGCCACAAAAGATCGGCGAACGAATTCTTCTTCAAATAATTCTTCTTTGTTGTTACCGGGATGGAAGAGAGGGTTTTTGCAGTCCAGACGGCGTCGCGACGCACACTTTCGGCGCGGAGGAAATTCCGATATGCCGGCACGTTGAGCGCCATGCGTTTAAAGAGTGTAAAAAGATATTTTTTTTCTCTTCGAGACCAGTCGTCACTTTTAAGGGTGCGTAACGCGTTGAAGAAGTTTGCCGGCAATGAGAAAATGGATTTTTTCACCGTTGCTGGTTTCTTTTTTTTCAGCACTGTTTTGTTCAAATGCATAAAGTTTAATAATAACACACATAATATATAACTGTAAAGCCCCAGTAAAACAATTTGGGTTCAAAATTATTGGATGAAAATGCACCGAAAACCTTATGATGAGAGATCTTATTTTGTACACCTCTCGCTAGTGTATGCACCGAAGCCGCTCGTCATCGTCGCAATGCCATTCTTACCGATCGCATAACCTTCGAAGCCTGACAGATTTTCTATAAAGGAAATCCCGTCCTTGCCCATCGCGAAGACCGCGGTCGCGAAGCGATCAGCCTCAAGCACGTCAGGACCTATGATGGTAATGCTCACGATGTCGATCAGTGTTTCTTCGGGCGCATGTGGATTATAAATATGCGAACCACGGATATATGAACCTGAAGTCGCGACGCCTTTCCCGCACGGATACACAACCTTCACAATCTCATTTACATTAAACGGGCTGCGAATACCAACGCTCCATTCCTTCCCTTCTGCATTTTTCCCACTCGTAGCGATGTCCCCGCCCGCATTCACCATAAAATTTTCGTGTCCTGTTTCTCGAATAAGTGCGGCAGCATTGCGTATCGCCCAGCCCTTCACGATGCCAGAAGGATCAAGGTGGCCATCTGGATTACGGATATCGAAGTAACCGTTCGTATCTTTCTTTGTCTTTTCGGCGAGCGCGAAAACTTCACGCATGTCGGTACTTATCGCATCATGTTCAATCTCTCCGCGATTAATGCGGGAAATTTCACTGTCTTCTTTATACGTACTAAAACGTACATCAACAGTGATAAGGTAAATAAAGGCTTTCTCGAGCGCAGGTTGCACGTTAGAGCCAACAATTTCTATTTCTATAGGCATGCCCATGATGAGTCGGATTTCCTTCATGAGACCATGATACCTTTTAGTATTTTTGTAATCCACCTTTCAAAAAAATATAGAAAAACATACGTTATAAGTAGCGTATTCTGAAAAGATGAAGCACTGTGTACAAAATTTCAATCTGCTCGCGACTGACGCATTACGTCTCGATGCGCTTTCCATAGCGGAAACGGGTTATGCAGCGATTGATATTGGCGCGACTCTAGAACGTTCTCTTCGTGTCGAACACAATGAACTTCATGTAAATGAAGCAACCTGCCATCTCGGGAAGCACGTCTTTTTCGTCGGTATCGGCAAGTGTGCTCAAGCAGCTGCTATAGCGTTCGAAACTCTTCTTGGTGATTCTCTCGAAGGCGGTATTGCGTTTGATATTTCTTCCGCGCCTCAGCACACCCTTACGAAAATTGAATCGTATATTGGTACACATCCGTTGCCGAGCAGGGCAAACGAGCATGCGACAAAACGCATTATTGAGTTCCTATCCGCTCGCACAACAGACGATCTCGTTATAATGCTTATTTCAGGTGGTGGCTCGACACTGCTCTGTCTACATGGAGCCTCGATGACCTGCGAGAGTGAAGGCACCCTCTTCAGCGAGCTCACCGCGAAAGGCGCCTCGATACAAGACATCAATACGGTACGGAAACACATCTCACGCGCTCGCGGTGGAGCACTCGCGGCGGTGGCATACCCAGCCGAGGTTTTGGCGCTCATTATTTCCGACGTACCAGGAAATGACATTGGATGTATTGCCTCTGGTCCGACCGTGTTGGACACTTCAACTATCTCCGATGTGCGGAAAATTTTTGCACAATACAACATTGCGTCGTCAACAAATATCGAGATCATAGAAACTCCAAAGAACGCGAAATATTTCAAACACGTGACTAATCTTCTCCTATTAACAAACCAGAATGCTCTCGAGGCAATGCGCGATGAAGCGAAACGACGCGGATACACGGCAATAATCATGAATGATCGCTTCACCGGGGAGGCACATGATGTGGCTTGCGCCGTTGTGAAAGAGCTCCACAACGCACCAGAGAAAACTGCTCTGCTCTATGCAGGCGAGAGTACAGTTACGCTCGGTGCGCATTCTGGAACGGGTGGCCGAAATCAGGAAATAGCGCTTGCCGCACTCCAGAACATTCGCATGAACGAACTTATCCTATCTTTTGCATCCGATGGATATGACAATACTAATTATGCGGGAGCGATCGGTGACCACACGACCCGCACGCACGCGCTTGCACATGATCTCTCAATTTGGAAATATCTCGATGCACATCGCGCATACGACTTCTTTACCGTGACCGGCGACGCGCTCATAACTGGTTATACTGGATCAAACGTATCCGATCTTATTATTGCAATTAAAAATTAAGTATGCACGATCCTTTCATTTTTTGGTTCTGGAATGTCCTTACGGACAATATTTCCCAGTTTGGGGGGAAGCATTCCCGCTAACGTATGCGTATCGATACCATACACTCTCGATCGATTCTCGATACGCGTGGGCGTCCGACCGTAGAGACAACACTTTCATCTAGTGCAATCACGGCGAGTGCATCAGTGCCTTCTGGAAAATCAACCGGCTCACATGAAGCGGTTGAATTACGCGATGAGGACGGCGGTATGACCCGTGCAATCGAGAGTGTGAACGGCGAGATTGCACGCGCTCTCATCGGATGCGACTTCAACTCACTGGATGATCTCGACACCTTCTTAATCGAACTTGATGGCACTCCGAACAAATCGCGTCTTGGTGCAAACGCAATTCTCTCAGTTTCGATCGCCGCAATGCGTCTCTTCGCACAGTCGAAAAACTTGCCGCTTTGGAGCGCTATTGCTGAACGTGCAGGAACAACACCAAGCGCTCCATGGCTCTATGTAAATGTAATGAATGGTGGTGTTCACGCTGATTTCCGACTCCCTTTCCAGGAATATATTCTCGTTGTCGAAGGAAGGATCAGCACTGCACTCCCGATTGCTCATGAAATTTTTGCAAAACTTGGCGAAAAGCTTGGGAAAGTCCCAATGGGCGATGAGGGGGGTTATGCACCGATCTTCGACACGCTTGAACGGCCTTTTGAGATACTCACTTCCCTCATTGCAGACTATCCAAACACGTTTATCGCTATTGATGCAGCAGCAAGCGAATTGCTCCGCGACGACAGCTACGAACTTCTAGGGAAAGAATACACGCCTATGGAATTTTCCCGTGTATATGAGAATCTCGTTGCACACTTCCCGCTCAGGAGCATCGAAGATCCATTCGCTGAAGACGCAACGAGCGATTTCGCAAAATTAACGGCTTCTCTTGGGAGAAAAATTATTATTATTGGAGACGATCTTACCGTCACCAATCCTGCACGCATCGACAGTGCCATCAGCCATAAAGAAATAAACGCCGTGCTCATAAAGCCGAATCAAATAGGTACAGTGCAGGAAACGATTTTGGCAGTACAGAAAACACACGCCGCCAGATGGAAAACTATTGCCTCGCACCGCTCGGGTGAAACCGACGATACTTTCATCGCAGATTTTGCCTATGGTGTGGGCACGTACGGCATTAAAGCCGGTGGACTTGGCCAGAAAGAACGCCTCGAAAAATATGAACGTCTGCTTACCATAGAGCGCGAGGCTAAAAACGTGTAAGATAGTATCTACATACTTATGAAAATCCATTACTTTGCAAGCGAACCGTGGGAGGAGGCGTACGTACGAACAAAGATGAAGGTAGACAGTATCGCATTTCACGAAGGGCCCTTATCATCATTCCCCGATCTAAAAGATAACGACGCCGAGATGCTCTGTATTTTTATCGATTCACATATCGGCGAGTCTGAGCTCGACCGCTTCCCGTCACTAAAATTCATCGCGACACGCTCAACCGGCTTCGACCATATCAATCTCGCCGCGGCGAAATCACGCGGAATCACCGTCGCAACTGTTCCTTTTTATGGAGAAAATACGGTCGCTGAATTCGCTTTCGCGCTCCTGCTTTCGCTTTCGCGTCGCATCAGCGAGGCTGAGATGAATGTCAAGACAGGTGGATTCTCTCCAGCTGGACTCCGCGGCTTCGACCTCGCCGGAAAGACCATAGGCGTTATTGGCACTGGACACATCGGCGCACATGCTATCCGTATAGCGCAGGGCTTTGGCATGAAGGTCGTCGGCTTCGATGCGTATCCGAATGCGGAACTCGCTAAGACGCTCGGCTTCACCTATGCCCCCTTGGAGGAACTCCTCATGGTCTCCGACATCGTCACACTGCACGTCCCCTATAATGCGCATACCCACCACCTCGTCAATAAAGAAAATATTCATGCGTTCAAAAAAGGCTCTTATCTCATCAACACTTCCCGTGGCGCGGTTGTCGAAACCGAGGCGCTCGTCGAAGCGCTCAGGACTGGCACACTTGCTGGTGCTGGACTCGACGTGCTTGAGGAAGAGGGCGACATGGCTGATGAGACTTTACTTCTCGTCCAGCCGCACCCGAACGAGAACGCGCTCAAGATTGCGCTCGCAAATCACTACATAATCGAACACCCGCGCGTCCTCGTGACCCCACATACCGCCTTCAACACCACCGAGGCCATCACACGTATCCTCGATGCCTCGATTGAGAATATTCGACGCTTTTCGGAAGGCTCACCGACGAACGTCGTTTCTTGATGATGGGAGAAAATGGACGAGAGCCTGACACACAAGACTGATGAGGAACTTGCGACACTTGTGCAGGGGAAGAATGAGGTCGCCTTCGGTGTACTCATGAGTAGGTACCAACCGAAACTAATCCGATACGGCAGAAAATTTCTCTCGGAAAAAGCTCATATTGAGGACGCGGTGCAGGAAGTATTTATCAAGGTGTATCGAAATATCCAAGGTTTCGATACCACACGATCATTCTCACCATGGATCTATCGAATCGCACATAATATGTTTGTGAACACTATGCGCCAGAACAGTCGGCTACCTTTTGTAACGGTCGATCTAGATTTATTTTCAGCACACGCGGCGTACGAGGTAGATCCGGCGGGAGACGAGGAACGTCTGGAAATGCGCGCCCTCGTCGAGCGCGGGCTTGAGGCGCTCTCTCCGAACTACCGCGAAGTTATCATTCTGTATTACCTGGAGCAACTTGACTATCAACAAATAGCTGATGTGCTCCGCGTACCGATCGGTACAGTAGGCGTCCGTCTACATCGCGCCCGCGAGACGCTTAAGCATTATGTCGCAGGAAACTGATATTCAGAAAAATGTGCTTGAAAAGATCCACCGTGGGGAAGTCTCCATGCGGTCGAAGGTCTATTTCATGCTCCGTATTATCCTGATTGGCACGGCTTCTGTACTCATATTTGTCGGCTCGCTTTTTGCGCTTAGCTTCGTATTCTTCAGTATTCGCGCAAGTGGTGTTCAATTCCTCCTCGAGTTCGGTGAGCGCGGGCTACTGGAATTCAGTATCCTTTTCCCATGGACATCCTTTTTTATCTCCCTACTCTTTCTTATAATTCTTGAATTCTTAATACGTAGAATCACTCCCGTGTATCGATTCTCCCTTCTTCGTATTTTTTTATGGATACTTGCCATTGGCATCGTTGGCAGTACACTCGTAAACCTTACACCACTTCATTCGTTTCTCCTCTCCGAGGCGGATAAAGATCAACTTCCCATACTCGGATCTTGGTACGAACAAGTTCATGACTCACACCAAGATCAAGGTATCTATCGTGGAGTCATCACATCTATTAATGGTACTGGATTCACATTTATCATTTCACACAACGATACAGATCTTGATTCGGACGAAGGAACTTGGACCATCGTGCCTCCTTCCAAGTTTAATATTCACGTCCTTTCTGTCGGTGAAAACGTATATGTTGCAGGACATCTTAAAAATGGTCTCGTTTACGCCTACGGTATTCGTGTAGTATCAGATGATTGAGTGGGGTGAAATAATTTCTATATCCACCGTGTATGTATAGTACATATCATGTCATGGCTACCTCTCAAATAGAATCGCGCTCATCGCTCTTCAGGAGACTCGCACTTTCCTTTGGCCTTATCATTATCTCGGCTGTTTATGCACTACTGCAAAACGGTAGCGGAGGACAGTCTATAGCCGTCGGATCCACTCAAGCAACTCCAGGCCAGTCGTACAAAACAGCAAACAAAGCACTCTTGCGGACACTTTCTCAGATTGAGAACTCAGCACCAGTAACAACTTCACCTGCACCGGCCTCAGCAACGAATAACCTGACTTCAAAAATAACATCGGTACCGATCTCAGCACCCAAAAAACCATCTGGGCAATATATCGATGGGTCATATACGGGTAGTCCAGCTAATGCGTATTATGGTGCTGTTCAAGTGGAGGCGATTGTTCGAAACGGACAACTTGCCGACATAAAATTCCTACAGTATCCGAACAGTCACTCGACTTCGGTTTTTATTAATCAACAAGCGATGCCGTATCTAATCCAAGAAGCCATCCAATCCCAGAATGCGAATATAGACGGGGTATCTGGTGCAACCTTTACAAGCCAAGCGTTCGTGCAATCACTCACCTCGGCGCTTGTTCAGGCAAAAGCATAATTTATGACATTCGTTGATGACTTTCTTAATCGGGTAACAATGTACCGCCTCGTGCTGTACTACCTTCTCGTGCTGCTCATCGCTGCAGCCGTTTTCGGATTCTTTGGACTCCTCCCTTATAGTCCGGTGGATCTTGTTTTTTCGACTCTGCTCATACTCATGACGTGCTGGATTGTTAATTTCGCTTTTGCGAAAGGGTTTGGCGCAATACCGAATACTGAATCGGTATACATCACCGGCCTCATACTCACCCTAATCATTAATCCTGTTGCCCCCACCAACTACGCAGGCTTCGGTTTTCTCATTTTCGCGGCCGCTTGGGCTATGGCGTCAAAATATATCTTTGCAATTGGTAATAAACACATTTTTAATCCGGCAGCATTCGGTGTTGTGCTTGGAACGTTCGTACTCAACCAATCAGCTACTTGGTGGGTCGCTGGTAATATTCCGCTTCTCTTTTTCGTGCTCGTTGGCGGATTACTTATCGTACGAAAAATTCATCGATTCGATCTTGTCCTATCTTTTTCAGTCGTGGCGCTACTTACCGTAATATTCACCTCAAACGGAAGCAGTCCGCTCATTGCGGTTATGCAGACATTCATTCATTCCCCATTTTTCTTTCTTGCATTCGTGATGCTTACCGAGCCGCTTACCATGCCGCCGAGTCGCTCCCTACGGATTCTGTACGGAGCGATTGTCGGTTTCTTCTTCGCTCCAAACATTCACTTGGGATCCTTCTATTTTGCACCAGAGACCGCCTTGTTGGTCGGTAATATTTTTTCGTATCTCGCCAGCCCAAAAGGACGCTTCCTATTGACGCTGGTTGCGAGGAACAAGCTTGCCAACGGAATCTACGAATTCGTATTTATGCCAGATCGACCGGTTATTTTTCGCCCCGGACAATATATAGAATGGACCCTCGGACATCGCCTTGCCGACAATCGCGGTAATCGTCGTTATTTTACTATCGCTTCTTCACCAACCGAAACTGACGGTTCCATACGTCTTGGTGTGAAATTCTATGAATCGCAGAGCAGCTTTAAACGAGCACTTGGCATGATGCGCATGCATGACACAATATCTGCTTCACACGTGGCTGGAGACTTCGTGCTGCCAAAAAACAAAACGGACAAGCTCGCTTTTATCGCTGGTGGCATCGGTGTAACGCCCTTTCGCAGCATGGTGCAGTATCTCGTCGACACTAAAGATACGCGCCCTGTCACACTCCTGTACTCAAATAAAACTGCTGCTGAGATTGCATATAAGAATGTGTTTGATGGTGCGGCGCGAAAAATCGGCATGAAAACTATTTACACTATAACAGGAACGGGTGATGAATTAAATGTTGGGTCCGATATGCATATAGGAACGATTGACAGTACACTCATTGCCAGTGAAATACCTGATTATCGAGAGCGCATCTTTTATATTTCCGGTCCACATGGCATGGTTGAGGCGTTTAAGAATATCCTTCGCAATATGGGCGTATCACGCCTTCATATTAAGACAGATTATTTCCCTGGATTCGCGTAAATAAATATGTGGTGAGATACAATACGGATTAATGGGAAGAACCGATGAAGAACTAATAGCCGAATATTTGACTGGAAATGAGGACGCATTTGCACTACTTGTACAACGCTACCTGAAAAGCGTGTATTCTTTTGCGGCACGATTAGTCGGTGACGAAGTGGAAGATATTGTGCAAGATACTTTTTTGAAGGTATGGAAAAACCTAAAGAAATACAATTCGAGTAATGCAAAATTCAAGACTTGGCTTATGCACATTGCACGGAATACTGCCATTGATTATCTGCGGAAAAAGAAATCATTCGTCTTATCAGACCTTGAACGTGAGTATGATGATTCCAGAATTTTAAACGTGGTGGATCCAGGGGATCTGCCAGATGAAATTGTTGCACGCACACATGATGCGCTATATGTGGAAACTCTCTTAAAAAAACTTACGCCCGAGTACCGAGAGGTATTACTCCTCCGCTACATGAACCAAATGACATTCGAGGAGATAAGTAAAATAATTAGCGAGCCTATAAATACTGTAAGAAGTCGACACCATCGTGGTCTTATCAAACTGCGCCAGTATCTCAATGGTATGCACCAAAATGGCGCATGATTCCGTATATATTATAAATGACAAAAAAAGGAAACGTAACACTTTTCAAAGAAATCGACCCGCCACACGAATTATTTTCTATGATCCTTACGCGTATAGCACTTGCGCGCCAAAATGCAGCACGTCTCCGGCTCGTAATATTCAGCACAATCGCGTTTTCTTCCGCACTCATGCTTGTTCCAACGCTACAGTATGTTGCGAGTGAATTTAAAATCTCCGGTTTTTATGATTATGCCTCACTTTTCCTTGATAGTCTTTCGCATGGTTATTGGCAGGAATTGCTTTACTCTCTTGCTGCATCATTACCATCGATTGCACTCCTGCTACTTGCCATAATTAGCGGCGCACTTATGTGGTCATTGTGGCATACGAATCGTAATGCACGAATTGCTTTTACACATTTTGCGTTACCGACTTAATCCACTCTAAATGAACAAGGTTAAAAAAATGATCTCTTCCGGGAAGGTTCGTGTTATCGCAAGTATCGTGGGAGCTCTTGTTCTCGCTCTTCTTATTTTTCATGCTGGCATCGTGGTTGGATCACGCCATGACTTGTTTGAACGTCATAATACAAAGCACGATTTTTCGTTTCCATTTTTCCCAAACGGTTTCATGATGCCTTACTACGGCTTTATTCCGAATAACCACGGCTCAGTTGGAACCATAACGGCAGTAACACTTCCAACACTTTCCTTAAGAACACGGGCGGGGACAAATAAGATAGTCCTCATCAGCTCCTCCACGATAATCCGGGGCGAGAATGACACGGGTACCTCATCACTTATCGCTGGAGACAAAATTATCGTCCTTGGTGAACCTGATAGACAAAACCGTATAGACGCTCACTTTATTCACGTTCTCTCAACTTATGCGACGTCATCAACACCATGAATACTTCTGCTACTCG
>JAKBGA010000035.1:0-4603 GCA_021833245.1 bacterium
GCGTGAGCCGCCTTTCTTCAACCGACGTACCGCAGCGCTCGCAGTGACCGTTAACAACCTGCTCGTTGGCAAGCACGGTTTGGTCTTTTGGACACCATTTCACCGATGCTTCGCGGCGCTCAGCGAGCCCTTGTTCAAAGAACTTAATGAAAAGCCATTGCGTCCATTGATAGTAATCGGGCTCGCAAGTGAGAACTTCTTTAGACCAGTCGAAAGATGCACCCATCGTGACAAGCTGCGCGCGCATGCGCTTGATGTTTTTATACGTCCACTCTTTCGGATCAAGACCATGCTTGATGGCCGCGTTTTCCGCAGGTAGTCCAAATGCGTCGAACCCAATCGGGAAGAGCACATTCTTTCCGCGCAGGCGGAGCAGGCGCGCATAAATATCGGTCACCGCGAAGGCATACCAATGACCGATATGTAAATCGCCCGACGGGTACGGAAATTCAACGAGAAGATAATAGAGCTCTCTAGATTCATCCGAAAGATCAGCATTATACAAACCGAGATTCATCCATTTCTCTTGGATTTTTTTCTCAAACTCCCCGTAATCGTACGACTCCATTATCAACCTTTATTTATTTGCTGAACGGCGGATAAAAGCTTGGATTAATCGTCCGCTCGAAGCAGGAACGGCCGGCACCATGATGCCACGAATCTGTTTGTTGAACCGTTAAGGTGGAAATGCCTGGAGGCACAGATTGAGGAAGATTTTTTTCAGGGTTATATGATTGAAACGCTGTATTGAAGTCTGCGCATAATTCGAAAGAGAGATTGCCTGTCATTCTGTACTCGTAGCTCGCCCCTGTCTGTGGATCGTTCGGTACCGAGAACTCCCCCACTATAGAACCATTCAAATCCGCAAGCGAAGCTGGAAGCACTCGCTTCTCCTGCCAATAATTGGCAACGAGCGACTGGATATCTCTTAGATCAGTTACCTTTTGCGCATCAAATCGAACGAGACGCATCTGTGCGATGATAAAGAAACCGAGAATTATCGTAATCAGGACGAGAATCGCCACGCCGATGCCGACTGAACGTTTGCGCATGGGGAATCGTTCCCAATATCCCTTCAAATCCGCGCTGAAATGCATGAATACGCCGGCCGCGACGAGAAAGATGAGGAGTACCTTAAGTAGAAAGGCGATGGTTAACTCCGCACCATTAAGAAAAGTGGCTAGAAGAGTGATGAGATCTATCGCCATCGCCACTCCAGCGACGAACAGCGTCAAGATCAGCATCCAGCGACGGATCCAAACCTCACTGCGCGAGGGATCACGAACGATATCACGACGGATGAACCACATAAGCCACATATAAAGCGGGAAGAGGATGATTATAGACGCCATCCTGTAACTGATTCCGTTTTGATAGGGATCGGCTGGATAATACGTGAGCACATTCGGCAATGCATAATTTATATAATCAAAAACAAGATATATATATGCAATGATGCTCCAATAAAATGCGGCCATCGCTCCTATCCAGAGGAAAAAATCTTTTGCCGTAATTTTTGGTTTATCCATTAGGCACAAATTATACCACACAAAACCATGCACTGAATTAGCTATGGAGGAACACCATCACGTCGCCATCCTGAACGATATAGTTCTTGCCTTCGATACGGACTTTTGCAGTTTCGCGCGCGGTTACCCAACTACCGGCCGTAAGGAGATCATTGGTGGCAATGACCTCCGCACGAATAAACTTTTCAAAAAAATCGTTATGGATAGCGGCCCCCGCGACGGGAGCGGTACTGCCTTTTTTAATTGTCCATGCGCGCGTCTCATCGGTACCTGTGGTGAAAAAAGAAATAAGATCTAACATGTCGTACGCGCCACGAATAAGTCCAATAAGGCCGTCGTCCAACACACCAAGCTCCTGACGAAATCCGATGCGATCCTCATCCGTGACATCATTCAAATCACGTTCCGTCGCGGCATCCAAAAATATATACTGTGCACCGAGTGAACGGATAAGCTCGTATGCGCGTGCTGCACGACCATCAGCAAGCTCGTCAAGATTGTGCCCACCGCTTTTTTTGTTCAATGCATATAATATTGGCTTCATGGTAAGAAGATTCAGATGCTTAACAAGATTCTTTTCATCGTCGATAAGTTCAGTATGGAATGCAAGTTCCCCAGCCGCAAAACTCTGCATGAGCTTGGCGAGTACGCTGTCTTCAGCAATGGCCTTCTTAGAGCCGGTTTTGATATCCCGCACAAGCTTGTCGCGACGTTTCCTGACCTGTTCCGCATCCGCAAGCACGAGTTCTAAATTGATGACCTCTATGTCTTTATAAGGCTCGATGGATTCTTCGACGTGTAATACGCTCGGATCATCAAAAAAACGAACGACTTGCAAAATCGCATCCGTTTCGCGAATATTCGCGAGAAATTGATTTCCCAATCCTTCGCCCTGGGCAGCACCTTTTACCAGCCCCGCAATATCGACGAACTCTATCGCCGCTGGGATAATTCTCTTGCTCGTAGAAAATTTTGCAAGCATATCGAGTCGTGTATCTGGAACGCCGACAACACCGATTGACGGGTCGATCGTACAGAAAGGATAATTCTCCGCCGGTACAGAAGCCTTTGTGAGCGCATTAAAAAGCGTAGACTTCCCCACGTTCGGCAATCCGACGATTCCTATCTTCAATTGTGTACTCGCCATAATTAAATAGTGTAATACCTATTGTTAGAGTAGTTATCTATATAGTTCCTTATTATTAACATTGTACTCACTATTGCCTTTTTCTCGTTAAACTTCAAACCATGTAATCAACTTAGTAGTTTCTTATCATTTTTGCATGAGTCTGGCGAGATCCGCACGATATTTTTTCATTACTTCCATTGCAGCTTTCATCTCGCTTTCACCTCCTCTCTTGCGTCGCTCAATCTCCTCTCCAATCTTTTTAAAAAGCTGTGGATCCTTTGAAACAAGAGCGGTCATTTGCTCGCGCTGTGCCTCTGGCATATCTCGCAGCTTCCACTTTGCGTATTGATTAAGAAGGAAGTTTTGGATTGACATACCGTAAAATTAGGAAAGACTTGAACGTAAACGAAACCCGCGGATAGTACGCACAGTAAAATAAAGAGCGGTGAGAGAAAGAAGTGCGAGTGCTTCAATGTAGGCGAAAGATGGATCGAAAACGCTCATCCCTTCGCGATAGTGATCGACAGCCGATATGCCGAAAATAAATGTACCTGCAACTGCAATGAGCGCATTAAACCAGTGAATGCCAGGCTGAGCTGGATTTGTGATTCCAGCGGCAATGACAAGTACAACAGCCGAGACAACGGCACCGCCTGTTGAGATCGGAAGGTCAGCACCGGTAGATTGAGCAACGACAAGCACAATTGCGCTCACGAAAAAAAGTACCCGTACATTATTACCGTGATAATGCTGTATCTGATGACGTTGCGGGGCGACCTCCTCGAACTCGTTAGCACCATCACCACTATTTGTATTAAAGTCCATTTTTTTAGTATAGCGCAAGTCGGTAGAAACGATAGTCATCTTGTGGTATATACTAAATTAGTGGAGTTACTATTAAATAAACACAATCTATAATTATGGTGAATTCAGCACTATCGAAACCTCTTAACCTTTCTCCAGAATTGGAGGCGGTTATCGGCAAAGGTCCACTGCCAAGAACCGAGGTAGTTAAGAAGCTTTGGGTATATATTAAACAACATAACTTACAAAATCCAAAAAATAAAAGAAATATTCTTGCCGATGAGAAACTAAAGTCAGTATTTGGAAAAAACGAAGTCACAATGTTTGAAATGACGAAACTCGTTTCGACGCATCTGAAGTAAGGTGAATACATTGCATCTTGCAAAACTCGCCCGTCTTCAGCGAGTTTTGCTTTTAGTCACTAGCTAATTTGATGTGATCATCATACGACAAAGTTAGAACCTATTTCGAGCAAAATCCCGACTGATTTTCCTAGTCATTCCATCCAGCATGAAGTGTTCACTCGACTCAAGAATGAAGGCCTGATAGATTGGAATCAGGGGGCCCGTAGCTCAATTGGTAGAGCGCCTCATTTGCAATGAGGAGGTAACCGGTTCGAAACCGGTCGGGTCCACATCTTTTGGCATTGCTTGGCATAAAAGTTTTTTTGATATAATTAAAATTATGGGAAAAAATGGAAACGCGCCTTGGCTTATGTCGCTTCTAGTGCTCATAGCGATTATCGGAGGCCTAGTCTATGAAAACCAGAAAGTAGCACGTCTCTCACATTCAGTTGTGGCATTGCAAGCCGCTGTCTATGAACTCGCGAACACGGCTAGTTCTACTGCAGCGAGTACTGCCGCAAATATTGCGGAGCTTTCACGTCGCGGCCAGATTGCACAAAAGTCTGAAAGTCAAGCGCTTCAGGACGCCGTTGCGAAAGTGACACCAGCGGTTGTTTCCATCGTCGAAAGTAAGGCGGTGCCAAAACTCCAGGTGATATACCAAAATCCCTTTGGCAATGATCCTTTCTTTCAAGGTTTCGGCATACAGGTTCCTGTTTATCAGCAAGTTGGTACAACTACTCAAAAAGTTTCCGCAGGGACCGGGTTCCTCGTACGGAGTAATGGGTACATCATTA
>JAKBGA010000036.1:0-4291 GCA_021833245.1 bacterium
TGTTTCCGGAAGGTTTGGCCTCGACGCAGGAAGAACATCACAAAAATTGTGGTGGCCTGGGTCATACAAAAAAAAGTTTATCCACCCCGCCCCCCACTCCCCCCACCCTTTTTTTAAAAGGTGGCAAGAGGCTTGCGCTATAAAATGCCTTGCTTGTGGATAACCTGTGGATAACTCTTGCAAAAAAATGCGCCATGGAATAAGATACAAATACGGCGATGCAACGCGCCGCTCTATCTGGGGGAAACGCGCAATATACCGCGCGTTTTCTTTTTTGTATTGACACCTTAGTTTTTTTGGAATAAAATCGAGCCGATGAGCGGCACAAAGCGGCTCGATTCAAAAAATGAAAAAAACATTTGCGATTCTAGCCGCTTTTCTTTTCTTTCCCGCGCTCGCTTTCGCTGATTATCCTGCCGCGCCGCCGATATGGTACCCCATTATTGCAACGCAAACGGCCGTCGGTTTTGTTACTCGGTGGTATAAGCCCGACCCTAATAACTCTATCTGCGATTCTTCGCACTGGGACTTGGCGGTTGCTTTTGCCACGAGCACGCCCGCGTCTTTATCCGGCGGCTTGTTTGTTGGTGTTGGTGATTCTCAAGTGATTTCGGAGACTTGCCAAAGCAATTTATATAGTACCGAGGCCGCATACAATGGTGCATTTGTAAATAGCAATGTTAATTTTGTATCTTCTTTCAGGTGTCCCGAGGGAACTTTTTTGGAAAATGGTTTTTGCGTCACAACGCTACAAAACACGGCCACCACGAGTGATATTAAGATCACGCCATCTATAAGCTCGGGGGATATTGTCATTGCCACGATTCAACTCATTTCGCTCGTGGTAATTGTGATATATTTGCTAATGGCGGCATTAGCACCTATACGCACCTGGATACCGCGCCGCGAACAAAGCCGATGACTTTCTCTGATTTTTTCTGGGCATTAAATATCGCTTTTATTGCGCCATTTTTGTTTGGTTTTGTTTTGCTTTCTTTGTATCAGTTTATGCGTAATTTATGGTGAAAAAAATCGCCATACTTTTCTCTTTCTTCACTTTTGGGTGGCTGCTTGCGGCGTATGTTTTAAAGGCATGATATATTTTTTTATAATCGTTCTAGTTTTCGTTTCTCCGATTCTTGTGCTAGTATTCTGGCCATGATTGACGCAATTTTTTCTGCGTTCACGAACACGCTCGGAGGTACTAACATTATATTGACACTCTTTTCTTTTCCTTTCATTTATATAATCGGTTTTGTTTTCTATCGCATAGCTGTATGAACATATTTGGAACTTCAACATCGGCCGCGAGTATAATGGGTCAAGTAGCGTCTAGCACAAGCGAGCAAATTGTTTCATTCTCGGCCATTTTCGAGGTAATTGCAGGACTATTGCTCGCGGCGGCTCTTGTTGCCTTTGTGGTCAATCTTTTTTCACGCAAAGGGGGTGGCGACGGTATTGCTCTTGATGATACACTCATGGATATATGAACATATTTGGAGGAACAAACGCCGCGAGCATTTTGTCGTCTCTCACCTACGGAGTGCAAAATACCGGAGCGGATTTCTGGCCTCTTTTCTCGCTTGTCGGTATAGCTCTTGCGTTTATGATAGCGAAGTATGTTGTTGATTTTGTGAAAAAGGCGACCGGCGACCGCTCTTTTTCCATAGGGGGATTCTATGTACGAGACGTACCGTATGCTGGATATAATCGCTGGCACTCTCGCGCTTGGAATATGCGTAATACTGCTTGATTTCTAAGCCGTCCCCCCCGCTCGCTGTCCGAGCGTGGGGGACGGCTCGGAAAACGAGCCGGTGGTCGAGCTTATCCGCAATGGGGGCAGCCCTTAAATCTTGAAACCTAGTATGGATTTCCTTGGAACGACGACTCCGAGCGACCTTCTGGCTTCGGTTACGACCGGAGTACAGACCACGGGCACGTCCCTGTGGCCGCTCATCGTCCTCGTCGGTATCCCGCTTGCGTTCGTCATTGGTGGCATGGTGATTTCGTTCATCCGCCACTCTGTCGGCCGCACGCGCTCTCGCTAGGCTATAGCGCATGATTAACGTCTCTGGCGACCTTGTAGCGACATTTTCGACTTTGCTTGCGTCTAGCGTGCAGGCATTTTTGCCTCTGCTTGCGGCGGTCATTGGGGTATTCCTCGCGTTCGCTATCGGACGGCAGCTAAAGGCGTTTATATTGCGCATGGTCAAGTGAGTCTCGGACAACGCGAGCAAGGAAAACGCGCGGTATATTGTCCGTTTCCCCCCTTAAAATTATTCATCTATGATAACAATTCCTAGCGATTTCGTGACTAACTTTGTAGCAGACGCTACCACGCAATTCTCTAACTTTTCCGGTATCACGGAAACGCTCATAGGGATATTGCTTGCGCTTCTACTTGTGGGAGGCCTTGTGCAGCTCATACGGCACCACTAAGCCATGCGGAAGCCCGTACTGGCGTTTTTATTTGTCTTGGCGGCGGTGGTAGCTCCGCACGCGGCTTTTGCTATTTCAAATCCGCTTGTCTCTGTGCAAATGACGGCTAGCTCTACCCCTGGATATTATTGCTTTCCGGAGTCTAGCTTGTCCTCATATTTTGGAACATCCATACCTGGATACGGTGCTGCTTGGGATTATGCAGGCGACAGTACAAATGTAACCGCTTTCGTGGACTCTGGAGGCGGAGGAACTATCTTGGGACGTTCCTGTGAGGGCGGAGGCTGGTACGATATAAATGGCGGAGATACGAACAGTTATGTATATTGGGCGCAGCACTACGCGAGCACTCATGCCTCGGTGCCTTTCTATCTATATTTTGGATACTCAAATACCGCTTATCGTTCTCCTTGGTACTCGGGAACAACTGGGTCAGGTATATATGGCACCTTTTATGTAACCAACTCGGGCATAGCACAAATATATGATTCATCTACTCGGATACAACCTGTATCACCACTACTAGCAAATCAAACAAGCACAACAACACCTAGCGGAACAATAAACTTCTCAACAAATTATTACTACAATTCCACCACGCAACCCTATGGTTCATATGATGAACTGGCTTTGTTGTTAAATCGCACGGACGCGGCTTCTTCAACTCTAACCGTATTCCCTGGCATAACAAAAGACACCCTCACGAGCACAAGCACCACGCTCACGCTTCCCGATAACTCGCAATGGACGCAATCGTGGTGTTTTTTGGATTCATCAAGCGGCTCTAGCGCATATTGTACTACTCAACAAACAATAAACGTACTTTCTGATCCCACAACGGGGTACTTTGGAACGAGCACGGACAATCTAACCGGACTAGCTACTAGCACCTGCTCGGTTTTGAACATAACCGGCTGCTTTCAAAATGCGGTATCATTTCTTTTCTATCCTAACCCGTCCGTTCTTAACTCATATCAGACACTCACGAGCAACATCAAAACGCACGCGCCCTTTGGATATGTTTATACCTTGCAAGCAGCTATAACAAACACGAGCGGCTCTGCTTCGCCGGACTTCACGCTTGATATTGCAACGAGCACGCAAGCGCAATACTTCGACCCGATAAAAAACGGCATTGCCGCTATACTATGGGCACTCGCGGCGTTCTGGTTCTTCCGGCGTATCCGAGACTTAAATCTATGATTACATCGGCCATATTGTTGCTGCTTCTCAATTTCATAAACTGGGCAATTTCATTGCTTCCAGGTGTTGCGTCCACGGATTCGATAAACACGGGCATTGCAAACGCTAGCGGATATATTTCGAGTATCGGACAAGTTTTTCCGATTCTCACTCTAATGGCTATAGTGTCTTTTGTTTTGGTTTTTGATAGCTTTTGGATTTTTTACCAGGTAGTGCGTTGGGTATATAAAAAGATTCCAGGTATAAACTAACGCGCCATGTTTCTTTATCTTGAACTCTTAATCTTGCTCGGGGTTTTCGGGTGGTCATACCGCTCGTATTTTGCCGCAGTTATACGCACCCGACAAGACTTGCGCGAAAGGGAGGATAGGGATATTTTAAATGCAGAAGGAGCGCGCAAGACGTGAAATGTTGCGCCCTGGTATCACGCAACTCCCGCCTTGCCGTGGGAGGCTGGCAAGCCTTAAACAGTAAGTCGTTCGATACCAGGGCGCAGCGTTGCACACTTTTTGCGCCGAGGCGTGTTTCCGGAAGGTTTGGCCTCGACGCAGGAAGAACATCACAAAAATTGTGGTGGCCTGGGTCATACAAAAAAAAGTTTATCCACCCCGCCCCCCACTCCCCCCACCCTTTTTTTAAAAGGTGGCAA
>JAKBGA010000037.1:0-4174 GCA_021833245.1 bacterium
ATGCGGCGCCGAAGCATGGAAAATCAATTGCTTGTAATTAGTCTCGGTACAACCGGTCGGATGGGGCTATCTGTCCCGGACGTAATTGGAATAATCCTTTCCCTTGCCGTAATCGGGGTCCTCATTACATTGTGCAGGAAGAGTCGTGTTCAGGAGCCTTCAGCGTTTTGTGAACCTCCACCATGGATGAGGCACTTCTTGCATTGGGATACAAAAAAGTAAGTGGGTAGACCGCTCCGCAAAATCAGGTAAGATTGCAAGTTGGACGCTTCCCGTTTAACTTGCCTTGGCAAACCTATCATTAATGGAGATGTTGGATTCCGAATGAAGTCCATTTGCCAAAGTGCACTGCTGAAGCCGGACGCCAGGTAGATTTGGATAAAGGGTAATGCCACATGATTGCACAAAAAGATCGACGCGATCCCAAATTCAGATCAGGTTTCGTTCAGCCATGTTAAAGTAGTAGCGCAAATCAGGTATTGATGTCGGCGAGACCAAGAAATTGCTGGGCAAGAATTGTGCAAGGCCGACCAATGCACCATAAAAGGAGACCGTCATGAAAATCAAATTACTGTGTTGCTCTTTTTTCTTTTCTCTGGTCTTTTCCATAATGACAATCTTTCCGCAAGCGGTTTCATGCGCGACTCATCCCGCAAACGGGAGCGACGGCCCAAAAGGCTCGCTACTTCTTCTCCGGTTCCCCACTCTTTCAAAAGACAAAATCGCTTTTGAATATGGGGGTGAACTTTGGGTAGTCGATCGAACAGGAGGTATGGCCCATCGACTCGTCACGGGCATGGATCTCTTGGCGACTCCCATCTTCTCTCCAGACGGGTCGATGATTGCCTTCACCGGCACTTATGACCATAACACTGATGTCTACGTTGTTTCCTCGCGAGGTGGTGAACCTACTCGATTGACTTACCACCCTGGACCGGATGTGGCAGTCGGCTGGACCCCTGACGGCAAAGACGTCCTTTTCAGGTCGCATTGTTATAGTGACACGGATCCTGATCGTCTTTTCACCGTACCTGTGACTGGAGGGTTCCCGAAAGAGTTGCCGCTTGCGATGGCTGAAACAGGTTCTTACTCTCCGGATGGATCGCGGATTGCCTACGTGCCGACATTTCAGTGGGAGCCGTTTTGGAAGGGGTATCGTGGAGGTCAAACAACCCCGATATGGATTGCAACCCTTTCAAACTCCAGCGTTGTCAAGATTCCTCGTGAAGATGCCAACTACAATGATCCCATGTGGGTCGGTGACGAGATCTACTATCTTTCCGATGAGGACGGGCCGATTACGCTCTTCTCTTATGACCTGAAGTCTCAAAAAATATCGAAGTTGATCGACAACAAAGGATTCGATATTACTTCCGCGTCTGCCGGGCCAGGTGGAATAGTCTACTCACAGTTCGGTCAGATCCATATTTACGATTTTGCCACGGGCAAATCGCATCCTGTCCCGATTACAGTTGCAGGAGACCTTCCTCAGCTTAGACCTCGGTTTGAAGATGTTGCAGGTCAAATTACCAACTACGATATCTCACCAAACGGCGTCAGGGCTGTTTTCGAGGCACACGGCGATATTCTTACGGTTCCAACCAAACACGGTAGCATCGAGAATCTTACAAGTAGTCCGGGAGTCGCTGACCGTGGTCCGGCATGGTCCCCGGACGGAAAATGGATCGCACATTTTTCCGACAGAGATGGCGAATACGATTTGTATATCCGCAGCCAGGATGGGGTCGGTGAACCTAGGAAGATCACTTTATGTTTTTTCCGCCTGAAAACTGAACACTTTTCCGCGTGAAAATTGCACACCTATAGAGTCTAACTTTCCTCTCAGAGAGTACAGGAAAATGGACAATCTGAGAGGAGCAAAGATAGGTGATTGCAATGGAAGACTGGGTAACAATAAAGAACCTGCGGGCAAAGAACCCGGATATGAGCCTCCGGGAGATCGGGAGACTCGTTGGGGTAAGTCCAAACACCGTAAAGAGCGCACTGTCGCGTGAAGCACCGCCGGAGTACGAGAGGGTTATAAGAGAGAACCCGAAGCTCTTGCCGTTCAAGGACATAATCTTCGAGATGGTAAACGTTAAGGGGTTCAGAGGGTCACGCATATTCGAAGAGATAAGGTCCAAGGGATACACGGGCGGAAAGACGGCCTTATACTCCCACCTGAGAACAGTAAAGATAGAAGCCGAGAAACATTACACTCCATACGAGACGGGGCCTGGCGAGCAATCGCAGTTCGACTGGAGTCCGTACACCGTCGTCATCGGCGGAATACTCACGAAGATAATCGTGTTTTCGTATGTCAACAGCTTCAGCCGGTATCAGGTGTTCCAAGTGTCACTCTCCGAAGACCAGGGAGCGGTATTCGATGCATTGGAGGAAAGCTTCATGGCATCCGGCGGTGTACCACAAAGGCTCCAGACCGACAACGCCAGAGTGTTCGTCAAGAACCCGTCGAAGAACAACTTTCAGTGGAACGAACGGTATCTCAATTTTTGCGGACACTACGGCTTTGAACCTACGAGGTCACTGCCAAGACATCCCTGGAGCAAAGGAAAGGTAGAGAAACTGTTCCGGTATCTCGAAGACCACTTCATAGCCGGAAGTTCATTCGAAGACTTTGAAGACCTGCAGCGGAAGCTCAAGGACTTCGAGCATATGGTAAATACCAGGATACACTCAACTATCAAGACGACTCCCGAAGAACTCATTGCCAAAGACCGGGAGATGTTCTCTTCTCTTCCGGAATCGCGATATGTCAGCATAAAGGAGGAAGTCCGAAAGGTCAGCTTCGATTGTCTCCTCTCATTTAACGGAAGCCGGTATTCCGCTCCATGGATGTTTGCCGGTAAACAGGTATGGGTAAAGGTGGCAAGGGGATACTACCTTGAGATTTACTCCCAGACCAACCGGCTCGTCGCCCGCCACCAGCTGTCGATGCAAAAAGGGGCAATAGTGATTGAAAAGGCACATTATCGGGGAAATAACCGCACGGATGGGAGCTTTGAGAGGCTGAGCGAACTGTTCAGAAAAGGCTTCCCGGGTAAGGAACTCTTCCTTGAAAAGCTTCGGGCACAGAAGCGGATAAACAGTCATCGCCATCTCTTCCAGTTCCTCGAACTGGCGAAGGTATATGACAAAGATGACATGGACAGTGCCATTAATATTTGTCTCGAGTACAACGTCTTCAACGCGAACTTCATCGCCGGCTTCCTGGAGAAGAACTACAGACCGGCTAAAGTCACAGATGCCGAGCTTGCCGTGAGTCACGACATCTCCTTGAATGCAACTCAGGGTCAATCCGTCGTTCGCAGCCTAAGTGAATACCAATTAACCGAACAAACGAAAGGAGAACAACAGTAATGGAACAGACTCAAACCGACAACTACCTGAAGATGCTCTCTCTTCACCGCATCAGGGAGATATACATCAAGGAGGCCGAGAACGCAGCCAACACAAATCTCAGTTATCAGGAGTATCTCCACCGGCTCGTGGAACAACAAGTTCTCTCCAAGATCGAGCGTTCGATTAACCGGAAGACTCAGCTGGCATGCTTCCCCCAGATAAAGCGGCTCGAAGAGTTCGACTTCTCTTTCCAGCCGAAGATCAACGAGAAGCTCATACGTGAACTCGCCACGCTGGAGTTCATGAACGACTCCAAGAACATACTCTTCATCGGTGCTCCGGGTGTAGGAAAGACTCATCTGGCCATCAGCATCGGCATCAAGGCAACGCAGGCTCGTAAGCGTGTCTTGTTCTATACCGCCGAGCACCTGACCCAGGAGCTTGCCGCTGCCGAAGTATCCGGTCGACTTGCGAAGATGCTCGATCTCATGACAAGAATCGACCTCCTCATCATCGACGAGCTCGGATATTTATCTCTTACCAAGCAAACAGCGAAGCTCTTCTTCCAGCTCATCTCCAAACGTTATGAGAGAGGATCCGTTATCGTTACCTCCAACAAGCCCTTCGAGCAGTGGGGAGAAATCTTCAACGATGATGTTGTGGCCGCAGCGATCCTCGATCGCCTGCTTCACCACTCCTATCCGTTCCTCATCAACGGAAAGAGCTTCCGTTTGAAAACCATTAACAAATAGGTATCTTCAACTGTGCAATTTTCCGCGGAATATTGTGCAACTTTCGGACGAAATCAACA